>NZ_CALRZC010000039.1:0-47462 GCF_943372545.1 Variovorax sp. YR752
GCGTGCGCACGCACAACCACAGCCTGCCGTACTCGCACCTCGGGCCGCTGTACCGGTTGCCGGCGGAAGCGGGCCGCCCGGCCGGCTGGCATGCCCTGACCGACCCCAACGTGGCGAATGCACGCGCGCTCGACCAGATCCTCGCGGTGGCAAAAGCGCGCGACATCGGCGGCTTCGAACAGGCCGTGGCGCGCAACCGCGGCATCACCGCGCACCTGATCGCGGGCGACAGCCAGGGGCAGGCGATGTACATCGAGTCGGGGCCGCTGCTCGACATCGGCGATGCCGCATTGCGCGACTGCGCCGTCGTGCCGCCACCCGACGACGCCACGGTGCCGGGCGCGCTCGACGGCCGCCGCAGCGCCTGCGCCGTGCGCGATGTCGACGGCCGGCCGCGCCTGGCACCGGCGAGCCGTCTTCCGGCGCTCGCCACGCGCGGCATCGTGCAGAACGGCAACGACAGCTACAGCCTCTCGCTGGTGGGCCGTCAGCTCGACGGCTACTCATTGCTGCTCGGCAGTCCGAAGGCGGCACCCGGCGCGCGCACGCTGATGTCGCAGCGGCAGATCGAAGACAGCCTGGCCGATGGCCGCATCGACGTGGCAGAAGCCACCGACATGGTGTTCGGCAATCGCAACTACCTGGCCGAGACCACGCTCGATGCCGTGCTGGCCGCCTGCACCAGCGCCAAGGGCGATGCCACGGTGCAGCGCGCCTGCGGCATCCTGGCCGCGTGGGACCGGCGCCACAACGTCGACAGCCGCGGCACCTTGCTGTTTGTCGAATTAGGTTCGCGACTCGACAACGTGCCGGGCCTGTATGCGCAACCCTACGACCCGGCGCACCCGTTCCGTGTGCGGCCGGTGTCGTCGGCGCCGGGCGTGACGGCGGGCATCGTCGCGGCCGTCCGCGACACGGCGGATGCGCTCGCGGCGTTGGGGTTGCGTGGCGACGAGCGATGGGGCGACATGCTGGCGCGGCCCACGCCGCGCGGCCGCGTGCCGCTGCATGGCGGCCCGGGCGGGCAGGGCGTGCTCAATGCGCTCGAGGGTGCGCCGCTCACGAAAGAGGGCTACGGCGACATCATGGCTGGCACGTCGTACGTGCATGTGGTCACGTGGGCGCAGGGCCAGCCGGTGGCGCGTGTGATGATGGCGGGCGGGCAGTCGAGCGATCCGGCGTCGCCGCACCACGACGATCAGCTCGAACTTTTTTCGCGCAAGCAGCTGGTGACGCCGCCGTTCACCGAGGAAGAGATTGCGGCCGACCCGAAGCTGGAGCGGCGCATATTGCGGGAGTAGAAATGTTGCCAGGCGCCGGGCCTGGCAACGCCGCTCACACCGTCATGTTCTGTTCAACGTCGAGCGTCTTGCGGCGCGCCATCGCCAGGTTCGACTTGGCCTTGTCCAGCACCAGGTAGACGAACAGGCCTTCCTTCTTCAGCATCGGGCGGATGATGTGGTACTGCTTGCCGAGCGTGATCAGCATGTCTTCGATCACGTCGTTCAGGCCCAGGTCGCGCATGGTGCGCAGCTTGGCGCGGACCACTTCGGTGTTGCCCGCAGCGGCCACTTCGAGGTCGACGCCCGCGCCGATCTGGCCGAGGATCATGCCGCTGCTCGAATCGACCAGCGCCGCGCACAGGGCGCCGTCGCAGGTCATCAGTTCGTCCATGGATTGCTTGATATTTGCCATCGAAATCTCCTAGTCCTCGCCCCTGAAAGTCGGCGGCCACCCGGGCGAAGGGGATGGGCGGCCACCGGTGTCGAATGGGTGTTGTGGTGCGCCGGCGTGCGGCGCCCGCGTCAGGCGTGCTGCAGCAGCTGCGTTGCCTGTTTCGCGAAGTAGAGGACCTGGCCGATGATGGCGTCGCGGCTGGTGACCACGCTCACGATCAGCGTCATCTCGGGGTGCCGCGCCTGCAGCATCAGGATGTGGCCGTGGGTGGCCTCGATGGCCACGTTGTCGCAATGGCCCAGCTGGCTTTCCTCGCCGGCCACGGCGCCCAAAGCGGCGAGCGAACTGGCAATGGCCGACAGGCGCGCGACCTGCGCGGTGTTCTCGACGCGCGCGGCCAGCTCGAGGCCGTCTTCGGTGGAGATCACCACGGCCTTCACGCCTTTGATTTCCCGCATCAGGGTGTCGATGGCCGATTCCGCTGCAAGCCTGATTCTTGGAGTGATGTTCATTGCTGCCTGAATGGAAGAAAGAGAAGAAGGGGAACGCGCCGCGGCGTCAGACCTCGAGCTGGAGCAGGAGCAGCTCCAGCAGCTGCACGACCTGCTGCGGATCGGTCACGTTGGCCGGCAGCACCGGGCACACGACGCCCTTGGCTTCCATGCGCCGGGCGTAGGCGTCGAGGCCGGGGCTCGGGTGGTGTTCCATGCGGCCCACGGCGACCACGCAGGCGGTCTGCGCGATCAGCTCGGCAAAGCCATCGAGGTAGATGTCGAGGTCGGCCAGCGGGTCGGGGCGGCTGTTGTCCACGAGGATCACCACGCCGAGCGCGCCGCGGCCCAGGATGCGCCACATGAAGTCGAAGCGCATCTGGCCGGGCGTGCCGTACAGGCGCAGCTTCTCGCCGTTGTCGAGCGTGAGTTCGCCGTAGTCCAGCCCGACCGTGGTGGTGGCCTTGGCGACCGAGGTGTCGCTGTTGCGCACGTCGGTGCTCACGGGCGGGATCTCGCTCACGCCGGCGATGGCCGTGGTTTTGCCGGCGCCCATGGTGCCGGTGAAGAGGATCTTGTGTTCTACGGTCATTGAGGGCCTGGCGGCTGCAAGCCGAGTCGGTTCCTGATGCGTGCCAGCAGGCCGGGCTGCACGGCGTCGCGCGTCGGTGCCGGGAAGCGGCTGTCGGGAAAGACGCTGTCGGGGGCCGATGCGGCCACAAGAACGCCGGGGCTGGCGGCGCGTTCGAGCAGGCCCGCGCGCTGCAGGTCGGCCAAAAAGTCCGCGCACTCCTGGCGCGTGGCGGGCGAGCGCTGCTGAAGCGACAGCACCGACGCTGGCCGGTTGGTCATCAGCGTGGCCAGCCGCAGGCGGATCGGCGCTTCGAGCACGGCGGCCGGCGGCCAGCGCAGCATGCGGAATTCTTCGTGCTCGCCCATCGGCACCTCGGTCACGGCCAGCCCCAGGCCGCGGGCGTGGACCACCATCGCGCCGAGGCGGTTGAGCACCACTTCCAGCGCATCGGTGTGCAGCGGCAGGGCCAGGAAAGGGCCACGCTGCGGGTCGGCGTGGGCGACGGTCAGCGTGGGCACCGCCGGCTGGGGCGAGGCCGCTGCGATCGCGATCTGCGCGCCGACGACCCGCAGATCGGCCTGTTCAGCCTTCCACGACCAGTTCTGGTGGGTCCGGTGGTCGAGCAGCCGGATCAGCGACTTGAGCAGTACTTCTTCGCGGTGCTGCAGCCCTTCGACGCTGAAGCTCAGCAAGGCTCGTTGACCTTTGGGAACAGTGTTAGCGCCCGTCATGGTTCCTCCGGACGCTGCAGTTCGACGCCCGATCGTCCGAACGATGTGTGCTCAACCGTATCGAAAGCGCCGATTCGTGGCGGCATCGCCGTTCTATTTGCAACTTGAGAACTCACTGGAGGAAGTTGGGCGGGGCGCCGATCTCAATGCCGAGTCAGAGAACTAAAGTTTTCTGTTTGAATTGTTATGTGAAAATATAACAGTTGTTGCAAATAAAAACACAAGATTACGAACAACTGTTTTCGGTGGGTCGCGGACGCGACAAAGCCTCGCGGGCCGCTGGGCGGCGCGCGAGGCGTCAGAGGGGGGTGGTGAAAAAGGCGGGCGCGCAGAACGGCGCCCGCCGGGGCGTCAGTTCGCCAGTTGCGCCTGCAGGTCGACCACTTGTCGGCGCAGGTCCGCGTTCTCGGCCGTGAGTTCGGCCACGCGCTGTTCCAGTTGCCGGACAGCGTCGAGCGACGCCGGTTCGGCGCCATCTTCGGTTTCGGGCGCGGCTTCGCGCGGCTTGCGCTTGGCTTCGCGCACGCGCTTGGCGGCCTGCTTGAGCTCGTCCTTGCCGGCGTTGGCGGCCGTTACCTGCTCTTCGGCAGGCAGGGAGGCGACGGCTGCGGCCGTGTTGATCGAGATCACGCCTGATTTCACGGCCGCCACCAGCTCGGGCGCGGCCTGCTTCTGGATCTTCTCGATCATCGTGACCTGGCTGCTGCTCAGGCGCGCGGCGCGGGCGATGGCCTCGCGGCTGTTCATCGGCACGGGCGGCGGCAGGGCCTCGTCGGACGCGGGAGACGCAGTCGAAGCGGGCGCGTCGTCGACATCGAAGGGCGGGTCGTCCGACGTGGTCGGGGTGGTGGCGGTGCTGCGGGCGCGGCGCTCGTCCACGATGTCCTTCTTGCGCAGCGCCAGCACGCCGCGCAGGTAGTCGGAGATGCTGCGGCGGCCCAGGTGCTGGTCGATCATCCACAGGTGCACGTCCTGCAGCGTCTTGAAGCGCGTGTTCTGTACGGTCTGGAAGGGCAGGCCGTGCTTCTGGCAGATGCCGTAGCGGTTGTGGCCGTCCACCAGCACGTTCCCCCACAGCACCAGCGCGTCGCGGCAGCCTTCGTTGAGGATGCTGCGTTCGAGGGCTTCGTACTCCTCCGGCGTCAAGGGATCGATATAGGCTTTGAGTTCTTCGTTGACGACGATGTTCATGGGTACGGGAGCAATGTAAGGGGCGGAATTTTAGGTGTCTCGGTTTCGGCCGCTCGAACGTCTAGGCAGGGAGAGAGACAGAAAGGGGCACCTGTGAAAAACCAGGCCCTCTTCCGTCATCAAATGGTAATAGTTCTTATTTGCATCTTCGCCCTTGAACACTTCAGGAGTACCCATGGATCTGTCGCTTTCCCCGTCCGCGCCCACGCTGGGGGAGGTCTTCATCGCGAACCGTGCCCAGCTCCAGCGCGTCGCGCAAAAGATCGTCCGGACCGCCGACCTGGCCGATGAAGTCCTGCAGGACGCCTACCTCAAGCTCGCCGACGGCGCTTCGGTGCGCGATGTCCGCAAGCCGCTCGGCTATTGCTGCCAGGTGGTGCGCAACGTGGCGGTCGACTACCACCGCCACCATTCCGTCGAGGCCAGCTACCGCACCTACTGCGACGACGTCGAACTCGTGAGCCCACCCAGCAGCAACGACGCGCCCGACCGCGTGCTCGGCGGGCGGCAGGCGCTGGTGGCCATCGACCGCGTGCTCGAAGCGCTGGCGCCGCGCACCCGCCTCGCGTTCGAACTCAACCGCCTCAGTGGCCTGACGCAGCGCGAGATCGCCACGCGCCTGGGCTGCTCCGCCACGCTCGTGAACTTCATGATCAAGGACGCCGACGCCGCACTCGAAAGCTGCCGCTACCTCGTGCAGGCCGCCTGAGTTTTCCGACGCACCGCATCGGCGCTACGATGGCCGCCGATGAGCAGCAGCAACGACCCGCAAAGCGACCCCACCTGGCAGACTGCCTGGGCGTGGGTCCGCCGCCAGCACGCCGGTGAGGGCGCCCTCGATGCTGACGCGAGCGCCGAGCTCGCGCAATGGCTCGCCGCCGATCCCGCCCATCGCCAGACCTACGCCGAGGCGGCCCGCCTCTGGCTGCTCGTCGGCCTGGTGCCGCCCGCGCACGACGTCCCTTCGCCGGACGCCGAAGACGCGGCCCGCTAGTCCGTTCCCTCTTTTTTTCGCAGCTCCCACAGCGGCCCTCGCCGCCGCGCAGCCGTTCGCGGTTTTCATGCACCGAGGACTAAACACCCGGCCTCGCGGCGCGTCTTGTATCGCAAGGGCAAACCCTGCCCGTCATTGCACTTACCAAGAGGACCGCCCATGTCTACCAGCTGTTTCGACCGCGAGGACGAGACCTTCATCGTGCTCGTCAACCACGAAGCGCAATATTCCATCTGGCCGCACTGGAAGGCCGTGCCCGGCGGCTGGACTGCCGTCGACGGCGTCAAGGGCGACAAGAAGACCGTGCTCGACTACGTCGAAGCGCAGTGGACCGACATGCGCCCGAAATCGTTGCGCGACTGGATGGCCGCGCAGCAGCAGACCGACAACGCTTCCGCTTCCGCCTGACGCACATGCAGGCATCGCTGCCCCTGCTGTGCCTGCCTTGCGCGGGCGCCAGCGCCACCATGTACCTGCGCTGGCGGCATGCGCTGCCGCGCTGGATCGAGGTCGTGCCGGTCGAGCTGCCGGGCCGCGGCGGGCGCCTGGGTGAAAGCTTCGTCGAAAACTTCGACCGCATGGTCGCGCAACTGTGCGCCGAGCATGAAGCCGTGCTGCGCGGGCGCTACGCGCTCTTCGGCCACAGCATGGGCGCGTTGCTCGCCTGGGGCATGGCGCAGCACTGGCGGCAACAGCACCGGCCGTTGCCGAGCGCGCTGATCGTCTCCGGCAGCGCGGCACCTTCGCAGCGCGACCCCGACCGCTTCCTCGACATCACCGACGACGCGGCCCTCATCGCCGACCTGCGCAAGCAGGGCGGCACGCCCGACGAGCTGTTCGACAGCCCCGAGCTGCTGCGCATGACGCTCGACACCCTCGGTGCCGACTACCGCCTGTGCCGCAGCTTCGCGCACACCGACCCCGCACCGTTGCCCGTGCCGCTGCATGTGCTGGCCGGCCGCCAGGACGACATCGCTCCGTGGCGCATGCAGGCCTGGGCCGGCGAGACCGTGCATGCGCGCTTCACGCTCGACTGGTTCGAGGGCGGCCATTTCTTCATCCGCCAGCACGAGACCTCCGTGCTGGCCGCGCTGGCGCGGCACCTCGCACCGGCGGTGATGGCGGGAGGCGTCGATGCGGCTCATGCCTTGGCATGAGCCGTTGCCGCCGGGCATCGCGTTGCTCCGCCTGGACCTCGACCTTGCGGCGGAGGACGGCGATGCCTGGGCCGACCTCACGCCCGACGAACACGCACGCGCTAGCCGCTTCGCCCGCCGCGCCGACCGCGTGCGCTTCGCCCACACCCGCGCCGCCGTGCGCCGCCTGATCGCGCAGCGCCTCGCCTGCCGTCCGGTGGACGTGCCGCTGCGTGCCGACGCGCATGGCAAGCCCTTCGTCGAGGCTGGCGGTGACAAGGCGGCGCCGCTCTTCAACATCTCCCACGCCGGCGATCACGCGCTCATCGCGCTGGCCGATCCGGTGCGCGTGCGCTGCGTGGGCGTTGACATCGAAGCCTGCGCGCGCGACCTCATGGCCGACGCCGATGCGTTGCTCGCCATGGCCTTCACCGCACGCGAGCAGCGCGAAATCCGCAGCGACGCCGACCTGCCGCGCGCCTTCTACCGACGCTGGGTCGGCAAGGAGGCCGTGCTCAAGGCCGCCGGTGTCGGCATGGCCGAGCACCTGCAAAGCGTCGGCATCCACCCCGACGCCCACGGCGCGCTCGCCGTCGACTGCGCCGTGCCCGCGTGGGCCGGCATCGAAGCGATGGCGCTGTCCGCGCCGCCGGGCTACGCCGCCGCGCTGGCCTGGCACACCAAGGAACAACCCCTGTGAACCCGATGCATCCCGTGGACTTCGTGACCCATCTGCGCAGCCTGGCCGCGCAGCGACCCGACGACACCGCCCTGATCGCCATCACCGACGGTGACGGCAGCGCACGCGACACGCCCATCAGCTACCGCACGCTCGATGCGCGCGTGCGTGGCCTGGCGGCGCACCTGCAGCAGGCCTTCGCGCCCGGCGGCCGCGCACTGATCATGTTGGACAACAGCGACGACTACGTCGTGAGCTTCTTCGCCTGCCTCTACGTGGGCCTCGTCGCCGTGCCGGTGTTTCCGCCCGAGTCCACGCGCAAGCGCCACCTGGGCAAGCTCGAAGGCATCGCCGCCGATGCGGGCGCCTGCTGCGTGCTGACCCACGCCACCATCCGCGACGCGATGGCCGGCGTGGACGCTGCCTTTGCGCAGGCAGTGCTCATCGCCGTCGACGAAATCGACGCCACCGGCGCCGACACCTGGCGCCCGCACACGCCGGCCGCCACCGACATCGCGTTCCTGCAATACACCTCCGGCTCCACCTCGGCGCCCAAGGGCGTCATGGTCACGCATGCCAACCTGATGGCGAACATGCGCGCGATCGAGGAAGGCCTCTCGGTCTGCACCAGCGACACCTTCGTCACCTGGCTGCCGCTGAACCACGACATGGGCCTCATTGGCGGCCTGCTGCAGCCGATGCACCGCGGCACGGTCGTGGCGCTGATATCGCCGCGTTACTTTCTCGAGCGGCCCGTGCGCTGGCTCGAAGCCGTGTCGCGGCTGCGCGCCACGGTGAGTGGCGGGCCCGACTTCGCCTACCGCCTGTGCCTGGACCGGGTGTCCGACGCGCAGCTGGCCAGGCTCGACCTGTCGTCGTGGCGCCTTGCGTTCTCCGGCGCCGAGCCGGTGCGCGCCGACACGCTGCGGTCGTTCCAGCAACGCTTCGCACCTGCGGGCTTCCCGGCCGAAGCGGTCTACCCCTGCTACGGCCTCGCCGAATCGACGCTGTTCGTCACGGGCGGGCACCGCGGCAGCGGCATGGTCGCGCACGGCTTCGACAAGGCACGGCTGGCACAAGGCGCCGTGGTGCGCGATGACGAGGGCACCGTGCTCGTCGGCTGCGGTCGATCCGTTGCGCACCATGCGGTGCGCATCGTCGATCCGGCCACGCTCGCCGTGTGCGCGGACGACGGCGTCGGCGAGATCTGGGCCTCGGGTCCGAGCCTGGGCAGCGGCTACTGGAACAAGCCCGAGGTGTCGCAGAAGACCTTCGTCGTGCAGGACGGCACGCGCTGGCTGCGCACCGGCGACCTGGGCTTCGTGCACGGCGGCCAGCTCTACGTGGCCGGGCGCATCAAGGACCTCGTCATCGTGCGCGGCCACAACCTCTACCCGCAGGACATCGAGCGCGAAGTGGAGCGCGAGGTCGAGGCCGTGCGCAAGGGCCGCGTCGCAGCCTTCGCGGTCGACGGGCCCGAAGGCGAGGGCATCGGCCTCGCGGCCGAGGTGTCGCGCAGCATCCAGAAGCTCGTACGCCCCGATGTGCTGGTCGAGGCGCTGAGCGCGGCCGTGAGCGAACAGTGCGGCGAGCCGCTGTCGGTCGTGATGCTGCTCAACCCCGGCGGCATGCCCAAGACCACGAGCGGCAAGCTGCAGCGCGGTGCCTGTCGCGAGGGTTGGATCGATCGCACGGCGGATGCCTATGCCATCTACGCCCACGGCGCGTTTGTGCTGGGCGGCAGCGCACCGGCTGCAGTCGACACGTCCGAAGCCGCACTCGACGACGTCGAGCAGGCGTTGGCCACGATCTGGCACGCGGTGCTGCGCCGCCCCGCCGAACGCCCGCTGGCGCGCGACGCGCATTTCTTCACCCACGGCGGCAACTCGCTCGCCGCCACGCAGGTGGCCGCGCGCGTTGGCGAGCGCTGGGACATCGACTTTCCGCTGCGTGCGCTGTTCGAACAGCCGCGCCTGGGCGACCTCGCGCGCGAACTGCGGCGCGTGCTGGCACTCGGCCAGCGCCGCGCGCACCAGCCGATTCCGGCCCTGCCGGCCGAACGCCGCGCGGGGCTGCTCGCGCTGTCGCATGCGCAGGCCCGCCAGTGGTTCCTCTGGCAGCTCGATCCGAAGAACGGCGCGTACCACGTGGGCGTGGCGCTGCGCCTGTCGGGCGCGTTGAATGCCGATGCAATGACCGCAGCGCTCGAAGGCCTGCTCGCACGCCACGAGAGCCTGCGCACCGTGTTCCGCACGGCGGCGGACGGCACGGTCGGGCAGTTGGTGTTGCCGACGGCACCGCTGGCGCTCGCCCACATCGACCTGCGCGCGTTGCCGGAGGGCGACCGTGAAGGTGCCGCCGCAGCGCAGGCGCGCAAGCTCCAGGCCGAGCCTTTCGATCTCGCTGCCGGCCCCGTGCTGCGCGCCGCGTGGCTCCAGCTTGGTGACGAGCGCCACATCCTTGCCATCGTCACGCACCACATCGTGTCAGACGGTGCGTCGCTGCAGGTGCTGCTCGACGAGTTCGGTGCCGCCTATGGCGCGCACGCACAGGGCGAAACGCCGTCGCTCGCTGCGCCGCTGATCCAGTACGCCGACTACGCCGCGTGGCAGCGCGACTGGCTCGCCGCGGGTGAGGCCGAACGCCAGCTGACCTACTGGCGCGCCCAGCTCGGCGACGCGCATCCTGTGTTGGCCCTGCCCACGGACCGCCCCCGCCACGCGGTCGCGAACTACCGCGCGGCCTCGCATGCCTTCGACCTCGACGCGGCCCTCGTCGCTCGCCTGCATGCCACCGCGCAGGCACATGGCGCCACGCTCTTCATGGTGCTGCTCGCGGGATTCCAGGCGCTGCTGCACCGCTACACGGGCCAGCCCGATGTGCGCGTGGGCGTGCCGGTCGCCAACCGCCACCGCCCCGAGACCACGGGCCTCATCGGCTTCTTCGTGAACACGCAGGTGCTGCGCGCCACGATGAGCGGCCGTACCCCGTTCGCGCAACTTCTCGCCCAGAGCCGCGAGGCCGCGCTCGGCGCGCAGGCCCACCAGGACCTGCCGTTCGAACAGCTCGTGGACGCCCTGCAGCCGCAGCGCAGCCTGAGCCACAACCCGCTGTTCCAGGTGATGTTCAACCTGCTGCGCGAAGACACGGCCGTGCTGCGCGGTCTGCCGGGCCTGGCGGTCGACGAGTACCGCATGGACGACAGCGCCGCGCAATGCGAACTCGCGCTCGACATCCGCGAGCGCGCCGACGGCCAGGTGCGTGCGGTCTTCACCACGGCCGCCGAGCTGTTCGATGCCGCGACCGTCGCGCGCATGGCCGCGCACTACCGCGCGCTGCTCGAAACGCTGACAACAGATCCGGCCCGCGCCGTGGGCGATGCGCTGTGGCTCGCTGCTGAAGAGCAGGCGCAACTGCACGCCTGGGGCACGGGCACGTCGCTCGCATCCACCGCGACACCCGCGCATCGCCTCTTCGAAGCGCACGTTCGCCGCGCACCCGATGCCATCGCGCTGATCGCCGGCGACACCGAACTGTCCTACGCCGCACTCGACCGCCGCGCCAACCGCCTCGCACACCGCCTGCTGCGCCACGGCGTGCGGCCCGACACCTTGGTGGCCGTGGCCGTCGATGTCCCCATCGATCGCGTCGTCAGCCTGCTGGCCGTGTTGAAGGCGTGCGGCACCTACCTGCCCATGGACCCGTCGCACCCGCCGCAGCGGCTGTCGCAACTGCTGGCCGACAGCGGCGCCGCGCTGCTGCTGACCGGCAGTCACAGCACCGTGGGCGAGGGCGGCACCGTCGCCCGCCTCGCGGTCGATGACGCATCGCTCGACGACGAACCGGACGAGGCGCCGCAGGTCGCGCTGCATGACCACCACCTGGCCTACGTGATCCACACCTCGGGAACCACCGGCCGCCCCAAGGGCGTGGCGGTGGCGCACGGCGCGCTGTCGATGCACCTCCAGGCCATGGCCGACACCTGCGGCCTCACGGCAGACGACCGCTCGCTGCAGTTCGCATTGCCGCATGTCGATGCGGCCATCGAACAGTGCCTGCTGCCGCTGGCCACCGGCGCCGCGCTGGTGCTGCAGCCGCAGTGGTGCTCGCTCGCCAGCGAACTCGACGCCTTGCTGCAGCGCCACCGCGTCAGCGTGGTCGACCTGCCGCCGGCCTACGCGCGCCAGCTTCTGCAAGACCAGCCGCCGTTCCAGCACGCCGTGCGCCTCGCGCTCTTCGGCGGCGAAGCCTGGACGGGTGAAGACCTCGCGCTGATCCGCCGCGTGCTGCGCCCCGCAAGGGTTGTGAATGCCTACGGCCCGACTGAAGCCGTGATCACGCCGACCCTGTGGTCTGCGCAGGCCGAGGCCACCGTGCAGGGCTACGCCCCCATCGGCCGCCCGGTCGGCCGCCGCACCGCCCATGTGCTCGATGCCGACCTGCAGCCCGTGCCGCAGGGCGTGCCCGGCGAGCTGTACCTCGGGGGCGAAGGTCTGGCGCGTGGCTACCTCGGGCGCGCAGCCCTGACGGCCGAGCGCTTCATCGCCGACCCCTTCGATGCCGCAGGCGGTCGCTTGTACCGCACCGGCGACCTCGTGCGCTGGCGCGCCGACGGTCAGCTCGAGTACCTCGAGCGGCTCGACCACCAGGTGAAGGTGCGGGGCTTCCGCATCGAGCTTGGCGAGGTTGAGGCGCGTTTGCGCGAGCAACCCGGCGTGCGCGAGGCGCTGGTGTGCCTGCATGAGGGCGCGGCCGGCCCGTTGCTCGTGGCCTACGTCGCACCCGCTGCGGGCGTATCGCTCGACGCGACCACGCTCAAGACGCAGCTGGCACAGGCGTTGCCCGACTACATGGTGCCCTCGGCGCTCATGGTGCTCGACAGCTTCCCGCTCGGCGCCAACGGCAAGGTCGATCGCCGCGCATTGCCTGCGCCGGCCGCCGCCGGCACGCAAGGCTACGAAGCCCCTCGCGGCGACGTCGCGCAGACATTGGCCGCGATCTGGGCCGAGCTGCTCAAGGTCGAACAAGTCGGTCTGCACGACAACTTCTTCGACCTTGGCGGCAACTCGCTGCTCGTGATCCGCATGCACCGGCTGGTGGAAGACCGCCTGCAGCCCGGCCTCGCGGTGGTCGACCTCTTCAAGTACCCGACCGTCGGCGCGCTCGCCCGACACATCGAGCAGCTCGGGCGCGGCCCCGCCGCTGCCACCGACGACGCCGCGCTGGCGAAGCAGCGCGCGCAGCAACAGCGCGCGGCCCTGCTGCAACGCCGCCGACCCACGGAAAGAACCCTCTGATGCACGCGCAAGACGACACCCCGCTTTCCCCCGACACCACGGGCCCCACGGGCCTCGAGATCGCCATCGTCGGCATGGCCGGCCGCTTTCCGGGCGCGCCCGACGTGGACGCCTTCTGGCGCAACATCCGCGACGGCGTCGAGTCCGTCACGGCCTTCAGCGACGACGAACTGCGCGCGCGCGGCGTGCCCGAGCGCGCGCTGGCCGACCCCGACTACGTGAAGGCCGGCGTGCTGTTCGACGGCTACGACCGCTTCGATGCCGGCTTCTTCGGCTACTCGCCGCGCGAGGCCGAGCACCTCGATCCGCAACAGCGCATCTTTCTCGAATGCGCCTGGGAGGCGATGGACCACGCGGGCTGGCCGACTGGGAAGAAGGGCGGGGCGCCGGTCGGCGTCTACGCGGGCGACGGCCCCAACCTCTACCTCATGAAGCACCTGCTGCCCGCCTTCGGCATCGACGCAAGCACGGGCATCGCCGACATGCTGGGCCTCATGAGCGGCAACTCCGCCGGCTCGCTGTGCACGCGCGTCGCCTACAAGCTCGATCTGCGCGGCCCGGCCGTCAGCGTGCAGACCGAATGCTCGACCTCGCTCGTGGCCGTGCACATGGCCTGCCAGGGCCTGCTGAGCCACGACTGCGACATGGCGCTGGCCGGCGGCGTGTGGCTCAACCTGCTGCAGGAGGGCGGCTACCGCTACCAGAACGGCGCCATCCTCTCGCCCGACGGCCACTGCCGCGCCTTCGACGCCAAGGCTGCGGGCACAGTGATCGGCAGCGGCGCAGGCATCGTCGTGCTGCGCCGGCTGGCCGATGCGCTGCGCGACGGCGACACCATCCACGCCGTCATCAAGGGCACGGCCGCCAACAACGACGGCGCCGACAAGATCGGCTTCACCGCACCGAGCGTGCAGGGCCAGGCCGGCGCGATCCGCGCAGCGCAGCTGATGGCCGACGTGCCCGCGCACACG
Organism: Variovorax sp. YR752; assembly: GCF_943372545.1. Taxonomy (NCBI): domain Bacteria; kingdom Pseudomonadati; phylum Pseudomonadota; class Betaproteobacteria; order Burkholderiales; family Comamonadaceae; genus Variovorax; species Variovorax sp. YR752. The sequence goes on from NZ_CALRZC010000039.1 coordinate 13,742, forward strand.
GTCGGCTATGTCGAGGCGCACGGCACGGGCACCACGCTGGGCGACCCGATCGAGCTGGCCGCGCTCACGCAAGCCTTCCGTGCCGATGGCGGCGATGGCGGGCGCTGCGGCTACTGCGCCATCGGCTCGGTCAAGACCAACATCGGCCACCTCGATGCGGCGGCCGGCGTGGCCGGGCTCATCAAGGCGACGCTGGCGCTGCGCCACCGCACGCTGCCGCCGAGCCTGCACTTCGCGCAACCGAACCCGCAGATCGATTTCGCGAACAGCCCGTTCCGTGTCAACACCGAAGCACTGCCGTGGCCAGAGGGGGATACACCGCGTCGTGCGGGCGTCAGCTCCTTCGGCATCGGCGGCACCAACGTGCATGTCGTGCTCGAAGAGGCGCCGCCCGTTGCTGCGTCCGAATCAACGACAGGCTGGCAGGTGCTGCCGCTGTCGACCCGCAGCGCGTCCGCGACGCGACAGGCCGCGCAGCAGCTCGCCGAGCATCTGCGCGCGCACCCCGCGCTGCCGCTCACCGACATCGCCCACACCTTGCAGGCTGGCCGCCGCGCCTTCGAGCACCGCAGCGCCGTCGTGGCCGACCACGCCGAAGGCGCGGTGCAGATGCTCTCGGCGGGCGAAGGCCTGGCCCAGCGCGCCGCACCCGCGCAGGCGCCCGAGGTGGTCTTCCTCTTCCCCGGCGGCGGCACGCAGCACGCCCAGATGGGCCGCGCGCTCTACGAGGACGACGCGACTTTCCGCGACGACATCGACCGCTGCTGCGCGCTGCTGGAGCCCGAGCTGGGCTTCGACTTGCGCACGGTGTTGTTCCCCACGCCCGGTGGCGAAGCCGAGGCCGACGCGCGGCTGTTCGACATCGCGCTCGCGCAACCCGCACTCTTCGTCATCGAATACGCGATGGCGCAGTGGTGGATGCGCCGCGGCGTGCGGCCCGCGGTGATGATGGGCCACAGCCTCGGCGAGTACGTCGCGGCCTGCCTGGCGGGCGTGTTCCGCCTCGAAGACGCGCTGCGCGTCGCGGCCCTGCGCGGGCGCCTGCTGCAGTCGATGCCGCCTGGCGCGATGACCGCCGTGCCGCTGTCGCAGGCCGCGCTCGCACCGTTCCTGGCGCCGGGCTGCGACCTGGCCGCCGCCAATGCCGAGCAGCTGTGCGTGATCTCCGGCCCGCGCGACGCGGTCGAGGCCGCCGAGGCGCGGCTGCGCGCGGCGGGCCACCTGCCGCGCCGCCTGCATGTGTCGATCGCCTCGCACTCGGCGATGACCGAGCCGCTGCTCGCGCCGCTCGAAGCGCTCATCGCTTCGGTGCCGCGCCGCCCGCCCACCATTCCCTTCGTGTCGAACGTCACGGGTCAACTCATCACCGCCGAGGAGGCCATGAGCCCCGCCTACTGGGCGCAGCACCTGCGTGGCACCGTCCAGTTCGTCGACGGCGTGCGCACCTTGCTGCAGGTGCCGGGCCGCGTGCTGCTTGAAGTCGGCCCCGGCGAAACGCTGGCGGGCCTGGCGCGCCAGCATCCGCTGGCCGACACCGCCGCCGGCGTGTTCGCCAGCCAGGCGCACCCGCAGCAGCAGGCACGCAACGCGCAGCAGATCGCGCAGACGCTGGCGCAGCTGTGGGTCGCGGGCGTGGACATCGACTGGGCCGCCTGCCGTGCGGGCGCCGCGCGTCGGCGCGTGCCGCTGCCGGCGTACCCGTTCCAGCGCCGCCGCTACTGGGTCGAAGCACCCCGTGGTGCGAGGGCGCCGCAACGCAGCAACGCCGATGCGTTCTATGTGCCCTCGTGGCAGCGCACGGAACCGCTGGCGTTCGCGCCGCCGGCATCGACCGACGGTTGCCTGCTCGTGCTCGGTGACAGCCGCAGCCTCACGGGTCACCTCGTGCGTCAGCTGCGTGCGCAGGGCCGCACGGTGCTGCTGGTCGAGCGCGGCAACGCCTTCGCACGCACCGGCCACGGCCACTGGACGCTGCGCCCCGGCGCACGCGACGACCACGCCCGCCTGCAGACCGAGATCGCCGCCGACTTCGGCGCCATCGCCGGCATCTACCACCTCTGGGGCCTCGACGAAGCGCTGCCCGCGCAGCAGCCGCAGGCCGAGCTGCTCGAACGCAGCTTCTTCAGCCTGCTCGCGCTCGTGCAATCGCTAGCAGTCGGCGACCGCACGCTGCCGCTGGCCGTTGTCGCCAACCAGCTCGAAGACGTCACCGGCACCGAGCCGCTGTGCCCCGAGAAGGCCACGCTGCGCGGCATCGGCAAGGTGATCGGACAGGAATACCCGCGCGTGCATTGCCGCGTGATCGACGTCGTGCTGCCCGCGCCCGAAAGCGATGCCGAAGGCCGGCTGGTCGCGCAGATCGTGGCCGAGGCCGCGGCGCTGCAGGCCGAGCCTGGCGAGCCGCTGGTGGCCTGCCGTGGCGCGCACCGCTGGATCAAGACCTACGAACCCGCGACGCTGACCGCCGCCGCGCAACCTCGGCTGCGTCACGAGGGCGTCTACCTCATCACCGGCGGCCTCGGCGGTGTCGGCCTCGCGCTGGCGAAGCACCTGGCCGTGCAGTGGCAGGCGCGGCTGGTGCTGCTGGGCCGCACGGCGCTGCCCGCGCGCACCGAGTGGTCCGTGCTGATGGCGACGAATAGCACACCCGCCGCTCTGAAGCTGCGGCTGCAGCAACTGCTCGAACTCGAAGCGCTCGGCGCGCAGGTGCTCACCGTGTCGGCCGACGTGTCCGACGCCGACGAGATGCGCGCCGCCCTCGCACAGGCCCATGCCCGGTTCGGCCCGCTGCACGGCGTCGTGCATGCGGCCGGCGATGCAGGCGGCGGCATGATGGCCGGACGCACCCGCGCGCAGGTCGACACCGTGTTCGCGACCAAGGTGCGCGGCACCCGCGTGCTGTTCGATGCGCTGCGCGGCCAGCCGCTGGACTTCGTGCTGCTGTGCTCGTCCATCTCCAGCGTGGCCGGCGGCCTGGGCATGAGCGACTACGCGGCCGCCAACGCCTACCTCGACGCCGTGGCCGTCGCGCATGAACGGCTCGGCGCGTTCCCGGTGTTCTCGGTCAACTGGGACGCCTGGCGCGGCCTGGGCATGGCTGCGCACATGGACGTGCCCGACGACATCGGCATGGACGGCCCCGAAGGCGCACGCGTCTTCGAGCGCATCGTCAACGGCCCGGTGCGCGCGCAGACCGTCATCTCGACCGCGGACCTGGCCACGCGCCTGGGCCCGCTCGACAACGGCATGCTCGACCTGCTCGGCGACGAGGCACCGGCCGCCGCCGCAGGCTCGGCGCATCCCCGGCCCGCGCTGCAGACCCCGTTCGTCGCACCGCAGAGCGAGGTCGAGACCGCGCTTGCCGCGCTGTGGACCGAGCGCCTGGGCATCGCACCCATCGGCGTGGACGACAACCTGTTCGAACTCGGCGGCGATTCGCTCGTCGCCATCCAGCTGCTGTCGCGCGTGCGCAAGCTCTACGCGACCGAGCTGCACCCCAGCGAATTCTTCAAGGTACCGACCATCGCCGGCCTGGCCGCGCGGCTCGGCGTCGCCTCGACCGCTACCGCACCGCAGCGCAGCGCGATGGAGATCACGCCCGTCGCGCGGGGCGGCGCGCTGCCGCTGTCGCCGATGCAGCGCCGCCTCTGGCTGGTCGATCGCCTCACCGACGCCGCCAACCGCAGCGGCCGCGCGGCCTACAACATGTCGGCCGGCCTCGCGCTGCACGGCGAGCTCGACATCGGCGCGCTGCGCGCCGCCATCGACGCCATCGTGGCGCGCCACGAGGTGCTGCGCACCGTGTTCACCGAGGACGACGACGGCGAGCCCATGGCCGTCGTGCGCCCCGGCGCGCCGCTCGACATTCCCTTGATCGCACTCGACGACGGCGCGCGCTACGGCCAACTGTTCGACGAGCTGGTGCGCGCCCCGCTCGCGTTGGCCGAAGGCCCGCTCATCAAGGCCACCGTCGTGCGCATGGCGGCGCGCGAGCATGTGCTGGTGCTCGTGGTGCACCACATCGTGTTCGACGGCTGGTCGATCGCCGTGTTCGCACGCGAGCTGGCCGCGTTCTACGAACGTGCACGGCGCGGCCAGCCGCTCCAGCTGGCACCGCTGCCCGTGCAGTACGCCGACTACGCCGCCTGGTATGCGCGCGCGCTCGCCTCCGACGGCTTCGCGCCGAAGGCTGCGTTCTGGCGCGAGCGGCTGGCGGGTGCGCCGCAGGCCTCGGGCATCAAGCCCGACCACCAGCGCCCGGCTGTGCCCACGCACGCTGGTGACTCGGTGCGACTCACGCTCTCGCCCGCGCTGTCGCAGTCGCTGGCCGCGCTCGCGCGCGCGTCGGACACCTCGCTGTTCACGCTGCTGCTGTCGTCGTTCTTCCTGTTCTTCCATCAGGCCTCGGGCGCCGACGACATCGTCATCGGCACCGACGTCGCAGGCCGCGGCCACCCGGACCTCGAAGGGCTGCTCGGCTTCTTCGTCAACGTGGTGCCGCTGCGCTCGCGTCGCACGAATGTCGCGACCGACTTCACGCAATGGCTGGCCGCCACCAAGGCCGACACCCTGGCCGCAATGGACCACCAGGACGTTCCCTTCGACCGCATCGTCGAGCTGTCGGGCGTGCCGCGCGCACGCGACCGCAACCCGCTGGTGCAGGTGCTCTTCGTGCTCCAGAACACACCCGAAATCCGGTTTGCCATCGAAGGCGCCGAGGTCGAGGTGCTGCCCCAGCAGATGAACGAATCCAAGTTCGACCTGGCGGTGTTCGCCAGCGAACACGACGGCGCGCTCACCGCCGAGTGGGTGTTCGCCACCGACCTCTACCGGCGGGAGACCGTCGAAACCTTCACCGCTTCGTGGCATGCGCTGCTGGAGCGGATCGTCGCCACGCCCGGCCAGACCGTCGACGCGCTGGCCCCCATGCCTATGCAGGAATCCATCGCCATGACCAATGTTCCCAACGTCCGCCCGGCCTCGAAACTGGACAAGCTCGGCAAACTTGGAAAGCTCGATGCCCTGGGCGCCGGCCGCGCCCCCGTGCGCGCCGCCGCGCGGCCCGCCGTGCAGACCTCGTTCCTGAAGCCCGGCGCCGAATTCCCCATCGTGCTGCAGGCCACCAGCCCCGAGCTCGACACTGTCGCCTGGGCCAAGGGCCAGGCCGACTACATCGAGATGCTGGTGGCCAAGCACGGCGGCATCCTGTTCCGCGACTTCGGCCTGAAGACCCCGCAGGATTTCGAGGCCTTTGCCGAGGCCATCGAGCCCGAGCTGTACGGCAGCTACGGCGACCTGCCGAAGAAGGAGGGCGGCAAGAAGACCTACCGCTCCACGCCGTACCCCGAGCGCCAGATGATCCTGTTCCACAACGAGAGCGCGCACCTGGACCGCTGGCCGCGCAAGCAGTGGTTCTTCTGCGAGCTGCCGTCGCCCGTGGGCGGCGCCACGCCCATCGTCGACTGCCGCGAGATGCTGCGCCGCCTGCCGGCCGAGGTGGTGGCCGGCTTCGAGCGCAAGGGGCTGCAGTACGTGCGCACCTTCACGCCGGGTCTGGACGTGAGCTGGCAAGACTTCTACAAGACCGAGCGCCGCGTCGACGTCGAGGCGCGCCTCGCCGCCGCCGGCATCGAATGGCGCTGGTTCGACGGCGACACGCTGCAGACGCGCACCCGCTGCCCCGCCGTGATCCGCCATCCGCTGACCGGCGAGCGCGTGTTCTTCAACCAGGTGCAGCTGCACCACGTCGCCTGCCTCGAAGCACAGGTGCGCGAAGACCTGCTGGCCATGGGCGGCGTAGAGCGCCTGCCGCGCCACGTGACCTATGGCGACGGCTCGCCCATCGCCGACGAGACCATGGCCATCGTCGGCGAGGCCTACGAGGCCTGTGCCGTGCGCTTCGACTGGCGCCAGGGCGACGTCGTGATGCTCGACAACATGCTCGCGGCCCATGCACGCGACCCCTTCGAGGGCCCGCGAAAGATCGTGGTGGCGATGGGCGCGATGTTCGACCGCGCCGCGCTCGACGACGGCGCGCGCGGCGCCGATGCCCGCCTGACCGACGCGCAAGGCGCATGAACGAAAGGACGACCATGACCGACCCCTTCGACGACACGACCTTTCCGCTGAGCCCCGAACAACGCGCGGTGCCGGCCAATGCGCCGCGCTTGCTGCTGCGCGCCGACATCGAGGGCGCAACCGACCCCGCGCGTCTGCGCGACGTGGTGGCGCGCGTGCTGGGTGCCCACGGCGCCCTGTGCAGCGCCATCCGCGCGGTGCCGGGCTACCGCGGCCTGCGCCAGCAGTACACCGAGGGCATGGCGCCGCTGGCCTGGGCGAGCGCCGACCTGCGCGATGCGCCTGAGTCTGCGTTGACCGAATGGCTGGCGAACGTGCAAGCCGCGCCGCTGGACATCGCACGCGGCGAGATGGTCCATGCCGGGCTCGCACGCACCGGCGAAACGCACCACACCTTGGCGCTGTCCGTCCATGCCTGGGTCGGCGACCGGGGCAGCCTGCAGCACCTGTTCGACCAGATCGCGACGGCCTTCGCAGACGCGGACAGCTTCAATGCCGCCGAGGTGTTCCCGTACGCGCGCTTCGTGACCTGGCGCCAGGACCTGCTCGATGGCGAAGACGCCGCCGAGGGCCGAGCCTACTGGCAGCGCTACCTCGCGCAGGCGTCCTCGCTCACGCCGCCGCGCCTGGTCGGTCGGCAAGCGGCTGTCTCGCAGCAGGCTGCACGCGTGCAGGCCTATGAATCTCTCGACGCCACTTTCGCAGGTCGCATCGCCGCCTGCGCCGACACGCTGGGCGCGCCTCCCGACACGCTGCTGCAGGCCGTCTGGTGGCTGCTGCTCGCGCGCCTGGACGGCACCGGCCGTTTCGCTGCTGGCTGGCAGCACGACTGCCGGCGCGACTACCCGCCGATGCAGGGCGCGGTCGGCGTGTTCGACAAGGTGCTGCCGCTCATCGTCGAGACCGCGCCCGAGACGCGCTTTGCCGACTGGTTCGACAACGTCGAAGGCACGCTGGCCGCGCATGTCGAGGCGCAGGAATACTGGGCCGTCGATGCTCCGCCCACCACCGCGCACCTCGCGGTCGGGTTCGCGTGCCACGAATGGCCGCGTCGCCACGGCATCGATCCGCAATGGCAGCTGGCGGCACTGCCGGGGCCGCTGCAGGCTTTCGAACTCGCCTTGCAGGTCGCGTGGGATGCCGACGGTGCCGCGCTGTCGCTGCACGCCGATGCCGCGCGCCACAGCGAGGTGGCGGCGCAGCGCCTGCTGATGCAGTACCTCTGCCTGCTGAACGCCGTCGTCGAACGCCCCGACACCGCGCTCGGCGCGCTGCCGCTGGTCGGCCCGCGCGAGCGCGAGCTGTTGCTGCAGTCGCAGGAAGCCGTGGCCGATGTCGGCACACAGACCGTGACACAGCGCATCGCCCACTGGGCCGCCGAAACGCCCGAGGCACCCGCACTCGAAGCAGGCGACCAGCGCCTGAACTACCGCGAACTCGACCAGCGCATCGGCCGCGTCGCCCATTGGCTGCAAGGGCAGGGCGTGACACCCGGCGCGATCGTCGCACTGAACCTGCCGCGCGCGCTCGACCTGCCGGTGGCGATCCTCGCCGTCTGGCGCTCGGGCGCCGCCTACCTGCCGCTCGACCCCGACTGGCCCGAGGCGCGCCGCGCAGCGGTGCTGGCCGATGCGCAGCCGGTGTTCACCATCGACGCGGCATTGCCCGATGCGAGCACGTTGCCCGAGACGCAAGCCGCATCGCACATCGCTGCACCGGGCGACCTCGCCTATGTGCTCTACACCTCCGGCTCCACCGGCACGCCCAAGGGCGTGGCCGTGGAGCAATGCCAGTTGCAGAACTACGTGGCAGCCGCTTCGGCGGCGATGCAGCTCGACACCTGCCGCCGCTGGGCGCTCACCAGTTCGGTGGCGGCCGACCTGGGCAACACCGCGCTGTTCGGCGCGTTCCACAACGGCGCCTGCCTCGTCGTGGCGGCGCCGCACGAGGCGAAAGACGCCGAGGCCTTCGCGCGCTTCATGCGCGCACACGCCATCGACGCGCTGAAGATCGTGCCCTCGCACCTGGAAGCGCTGCTCGAAAGCGCCACGCCCTGCCTGCCGCGCACGCTGGTGCTGGGCGGCGAGGCCGCGCCGCGCGCGCTGGTCGAGCGCATCGCACGGCTGGCGCCGCAGTGCGCGGTCTACAACCACTACGGGCCGACCGAGGCCACGGTCGGCGTCATGGTGCATGCCGTCGAAGCCGGTGCACCCGTGCCCGAGCAACTGCCGCTGACGCGCGTGCTCGCGAACAACTGCGTGCGCGTGCTCGATGCATCGCGGGGCCTCGTGCCGGCGGGTGGGCTGGGCGAGGTCTACATCGGCGGTGCGCAGCTGTGCCGCGGCTACCTGAACCGCGCGAACGCTGACGTGTTCGTCGCCGACCCGTTCCGTTCTGGCGAGCGGCTCTACCGCACAGGCGACCTCGCGTGGGTGCTGCCCGAAGGCGGGCTGCGGCTTGCGGGGCGCGCTGACCATCAGGTGAAGGTCCACGGCTACCGCGTCGAGCCGGCCGAGGTCGAGGCGGCGCTGCTGGCGCGGCCCGGCGTGCGCCAGGCGGTCGTGTTGGCCGTGCCCGATGCGGCCGGTGCGACCACGCTCGCCGCCTTCTTCGTCGGCGACAGCGAGGCGGCCGACGGCCGCGCGCTGCGCGAACAGCTGGCCGCGCTGCTGCCCGCGCACATGGTGCCCGCGAGCTGCACGGCCGTGAGCGCCTTCGCGCGCCTGCCGAACGGCAAGATCGACCGACTCGCGCTGGCGGCATCGGCACCGAACGAGGTACCGCAGCGCACCATCGCCGCGCCGCGCGATGCGCTCGAAGCGCTGCTCGCCGACGGCATGGCCACGCTGCTGGGCAGCGGCCCGGTCGGCGTGGAAGACGACTTCTTCGAACTCGGCGGCCACTCGCTGCAGGTCATCAAGCTGGTGGCGCGCATCCGCAAGCTGCTGCAGGTCGAGGTGGCGGCCGGCGTGGTGTTCGACCACCCGACGCCCGCGGCGCTCGCCGCCGTGCTGCGCGAGGCCAGCGCCGACGCCGTCGCGCTCGAACAGCTGGCGCAGACGCACCGGCAGCGCGACCTGGCCGACGAATCCGTGGGCGAGGCCGCATGAGCATCCCGATGGACGAGATCACTCGCACCGTGCGCGACGGCCAGGCGGTGCCGCTGTCGTATGCGCAGGAGCAGCTGTGCTTCCTGCAGAAGCTCGAGCCCGGGCTCACGGCCTACAACCTGCCGCGCGTGTTCCGGCTGACCGGTGCGCTCGACGCCGATGCGCTGGCGCGCGCGTTCCAGGCGGTCATTGCGCGACACGCGATCCTGCGCACGCACTTCGTCGAACACGACGGTGTGCCGATGCAGGTGGTGCAGGCCGGGGTGCCGTTCGCGCTGGAGCGCATCGATCTTTCGGACCGGAGTGCCGACGCACAGAACGCAGCTGTCGATGCGCTCGTGCGCCGAACCGCGACGCATGTGTTCGACTTGGGCCGCGCGCCCGCATTGGTCGCACGACTCGCGAAGTTGGCCGACGACCGGCATGTGCTGACCGTCTGCCTGCACCACATCGTGTCCGATGCCTGGTCGAACCCGATCCTGGCGCGCGACCTCGGCGCGGCCTACGCGCTGGCGCTGCGCAGCAAAGGCCCGGTGCAGCTGCCGCCGCTGCCCGTGCAGTACGCCGACTTCGCCGTGTGGCAGCGTGCCCGCGTGCAGGGCGAGGCGCTCGCGCCGCAGCTTGCGCACTGGAACCGCCACCTCGGCGACGAGGTGCCGTCGCTCGATCTGCCGACCGACCGCGCGCGTCCCGCGCAACAGACCTTCGCCGGCACCGCGCTCGGCTTCGAGCTGCCGCCGGCCCTGGCGGAAGCGCTGCAGAAGTTCTGCCGTGCCGAACGCTGCACGCCCTTTGTCGTGCTGCTCGCGGCCTGGCAGGTGCTGCTGTCGCGCTGCAGCGGACAGGACGATTTCGCCATCGGCGTGCCCAATGCGGGGCGCCACCGCGAGGAGGTGCAGGACCTGCTGGGCTTCTTCATCACGACACAGGTGTTCCGCGCGCGGCTCGCGCCCCGGCGCACGCTGCGCGAGGTGTGCCGGCAGGTGCGCACCGACGCACTCGCCGCGCTCGACCATGCCGACCTGCCGTTCGAAGTGCTGCTGGCCAGCCGCAAGGACCGCCGCGACCCCGCGCGCAGCCCGCTGTTCCAGGCCATGTTCGGCGTGCAGATGGCCGGCGAGGCCGTCGCGCTCGACTTCGCGGGCGTGCGTGCCGAGCTCGAAGAGTTCGACGACGCGGGCGCCAAGTTCGACCTGTCGCTGGACTTCTACATCGACCCGCGCGGCGTGCGCGGCCGGCTCGAATACAACACCGACCTGTTCGACGCCACGACCGCGCAGCGCCTGGTGCGCGCCTACCAGCGCGTGCTGCAGGCGATGTCGGACGACCCCGACCGCGTGCTCGCGAACCTCGTGCTCACCGATGCGGACGACGAGGCGCGGCTGCGCGGCTGGAGCGAGAACCTGCCGCACCGCCCGTACACGCAGCCCGTGCACCAGCTGATCGAAGCGCAGGCGCGCGAGCGGCCTGAGGCGGTCGCGCTGGTGTTCGGCGACACGGTGCTGCGCTATGGCGAACTCGACGCGCGCGCCAACGCGCTGGCCCATCGGCTGATCGGCCTCGGCGTGCGGCCCGACATGCCCGTGGGCATCGCGGCCGAGCGCAGCGTCGAGATGGTCGTGGGGCTGCTGGCGATCCTGAAGGTCGGCGGCGCGTATGTGCCCATCGACCCCGAGCTGCCGCGCGAACGCATCGCGTACATGCTCGAAGACAGCGGTGTGACGTTGCTGCTCACGCAATCGCACCTGCGCGAGGCGCTGCCGGTGGCGGCGCACGTGCAGTTGCTTGCGCTGGATGCGCTCGACCTGTCGGCCGAATCCACCGCCTGCCCGCAGGTCGCACTGCATGGCGAGAACCTCGCCTACGTGATCTTCACCTCGGGCTCCACGGGCCGCCCCAAGGGCGCGGCCAACCGCCACAACGCCCTCTACAACCGCCTGGCCTGGATGCAGGACGCCTACACGCTGGGCGACGCCGACACCGTGCTGCAGAAGACGCCGTTCGGCTTCGACGTGTCGGTGTGGGAGTTTTTCTGGCCGCTGATGCAGGGCGCGCGCCTCGTCGTCGCCGCGCCCGGCGATCACCGCGAGCCGGCACGCCTGGTCGAGCTGATCCGTGCGCACGGTGTGACCACATTGCACTTCGTGCCCTCGATGCTGCAGGCCTTCCTGGCGCACGACGGCATCGAGGCCTGCACCAGCCTGCGGCGCATCGTCTGCAGCGGCGAGGCGCTGCCCGCCGAGGCGCAGGCGCAGGTGTTCGAGCGCCTGCCGGGCGCGGGGCTCTACAACCTCTACGGCCCGACCGAGGCCGCCATCGACGTGACGCACTGGACCTGCCGCGCCGACGGCCTGAACCACGTCGCCATCGGCCGCCCCATCGCGGGCTGCAAGACCTACGTGCTCGACGCGGGCCTGAACCCCGTGCCGCCGGGCGTGGGCGGCGAGCTGTACCTGGGCGGCATCGGCCTGGCGCGCGGTTACCTGCACCGGCTGGGCCTCACGGCCGAGCGCTTTGTCGCCGACCCGTTCAGCGACACCGGCGAGCGCCTGTACCGCACGGGCGACCTCGTGCGCTGGCGCGACGACGGCCAGCTGGCGTACCTGGGCCGCATCGACCACCAGGTGAAGGTGCGGGGCTTCCGCATCGAACTCGGCGAGATCGAGGCGCAGCTGCTGGCGCTGCCGCAGGTGCGCGAGGCGGTCGTCGTGGCCGACGGCGGCCCCGGTGGCACACGGCTGGTCGGCTATGTGTCGCCGCAGCCCGATGCGGCCGTGGACGCGGCCGTGCTCAAGGCGCGGCTGGCCGAGGTGCTGCCCGAGTACATGGTGCCGTCGCTGCTGTGCGTGCTGCCGACGCTGCCGCTCAACGCCAACGGAAAGATCGATCGCAAGTCGCTGCCGAAGCCCGAGGGCAGCGGGGCGCAGGCCTACGAGGCGCCCGAGGGCGTGGTCGAGCAGGCGCTCGCCACCGTCTGGGCCGAGGTGCTCGGCCTGCCGCGCGTGGGCCGGCAGGACAACTTCTTCGAACTCGGCGGCGATTCGATCCTGAGCCTGCAGATCGTGTCGCGGCTGCGCACGGCGGGCTGGAAGCTCACGCCGCGCCAGATGTTCGAGCGGCAGACCGTGGCGGGGCAGGCGGCGGTGGCCGAGCCTGTGGGCGCTGCGCTGCAGGCCGAGCAGGCGGCGGCCGAAGGCGAGGTGCCGCTGCTGCCATTCCAGGCTGCGTTCTTCGAAGTCGACATGCCCGAGCGTCACCACTGGAACCAGTCGCTGCTGCTGCAAAGCCGCGAGCCGCTGGTGCTGCCCGCGCTCGAAGCCGCGCTGGCGGCGGTGGTGCAGCACCACGATGCGTTCCGCCTGCGCTTCCATCAGGCAAGCGATGGCCGCTGGCAACAAGCCTACGAGGCGCTGCCGGCGCGTTGGCGCGAGGAATGGCTCTGGGTGCGCGATGCGGCGAACCCCGCGCAGATCGCCGCGCTGTGCGACGAGGCGCAACGCAGCCTCGACCTCGCGCACGGGCCGCTGCTGCGTCCGCTGGTCATTCGCCTGCCGGGCGGCGACTGGCGCCTTCTGCTGGCGGCGCACCACCTCGTGGTCGATGGCGTGTCGTGGCGCATCGTGCTCGACGACCTGGCTGCCGCGTACACGCAGTGCCGCGATGGCCAACCGGTCGCGCTGCCGCCGAAGAGTGCCAGCCTGCAGGCCTGGGCGCACGCGCTGCAGGCGCAAGCCACCGCGACGGACGGTGAACTCGCGCACTGGCAGGCCTTCGTCGACGTGCCGGTCGCGCTGCCCTGCGCGCGCCCCGAGGGCGTGAACACGGTGGCGCGCCGCACCAGCATCGCGTGGCAGCTCGACCGCGAGCGCACGCAGGCGCTGCTCAAGTCGGCACCGGCTGCCTACCGCACGCAGGTCAACGACCTGCTGCTCACCGCGCTCGGGCGCGCGCTGTGCGGCTGGAGCGGGCATGCGCAGCTGGCGATCCTGCTCGAAGGCCATGGCCGTGAAGACATCCTGCCGGCGGAGAAGGCGCTCGACCTGTCGCGCACCACGGGCTGGTTCACGAGCCTGTTCCCCGTGCGGCTCGATCCGCTGGGCGCGTGGCGCGATGCGATCAAGCGCGTAAAGGAAGACCTGCGCCGCGTGCCGAAACGCGGGATCGGCCATGGCGTGCTGATGCACCTGGGCACGGACGCACAGCGGCAGGCGCTGCGCGCATTGCCGCGTCCGCAGCTGGTCTTCAACTACCTGGGACAGGTCGACGGTGCGGCTGAAGCTGCGTGGTCGCTTGCGCCCGAAGACGCGGGCGAACCCGTCGCCACGAGCGCACCGCTGCTGCACGAATTCAGCGTCAACGCACTGGTGCGCGATGGCGCGCTGCAACTGACGGTGGATTTCAGCGCGGCGCGGCATGCGGTCGACGATGTGCAGGGCTGGGTGAACCGCTTCGGCGACGAACTCGAAGCGCTGATCGCGCACTGCACCTCGGGCGCTTGCGGCGTCACGCCGTCGGACTTCCCGCTGGCCGGCCTCGAAGCCGCGCAGCTCGACGCGCTGCCGCTGCCCGTGGCGCAGCTCGAAGACCTCTACCCGCTCTCGCCGATGCAGTCGGGCATGTTGTTCCACAGTCTGGTCGATGCGCAGGGCGAGGCCTACATCAACCAGCTGTGCATGGACATCGACGGCCTCGATGCCGAACGCTTCCGCGCCGCATGGCAGCGCGTGCTGGCGCGCCACGAGATCCTGCGCAGCGGCTTCCTGGCCGACGGCGCCACGCCGCTGCAATGGGTGGCGCGCAGCGCCGAGATGCCGTGGGTGGTGCAAGACCTGCGCGAGAGCGCCGACGTGCAGTGCGCGCTGGCGCGGCTGGCCGCGTCGCAGCGCGCGAGCGGCTTCGACTTGGCACGCCCGCCGCTGATGCGCATCGCGCTGGCGCGCACGCAGGCGCAGCGGCATCACCTCGTCTGGACCTACCACCACCTGCTGCTCGACGGTTGGAGCGTGGCGCAGCTGCTGGCCGAGGTGCTGCGCAGCTATGCGGGGCAGGCCGGCGAGCCCGCACCCGGACGATTCCGCGACCACATCGCGTGGCTCGCGGCGCGCGACACGCAGGCCGGCGAGGCGCATTGGCGCAGCGTGCTGGCCGGTGTGGAAGAGCCGACGCGCGTTGCCACGGCGCTGGTGCCGCCTGTCGCGCCGCGCCCCGGCAAGGCCCGCCAGCGTCTGGCCTTCAACACCGAAACCACGCGCCGCCTGCGCGATGCCGCGCGCGCCGCGCACGTCACCCTTAACACTTGCGTGCAGGCCGCCTGGGCGCTGCTGCTGGGTCAGCGCACCCGCACTGGCACCGTCGTGTTCGGTGCCACCGTCGCCGGCCGCAGCGCCGAGATGCCGGGTGCCGAGCGCATGCTGGGCCTGTTCATCAACACGCTGCCCGTGGTCGCGCGCCTGCAGCCCGGCCAGCCCGTGGGCGACTGGCTGCGCGAATTGCAGGCGGCGCAGGTTGCGTCGCGCGAACACGAGCACACGCCGCTGCACGCGATCCAGGCCTGGGCCGGGCTGGGCGGGCAGGGGCTGTTCGATACGCTGGTGGTGTTCGAGAACTACCCGGTCGATGCGGCCTTGCGCGACGACGCGGCGGCGGGCCTCACGTTCGGTGCGGTGCACACGCAGGACGAAACCTCGTACCCGCTGACGCTGATGGTGCATGACGATGCGGCGCTGCACATCGACCTCGTGCATGCGCTCGACGTGTGCGACGGCGCGCAGGCCGCGGCGCTCGTGGGCCAGCTGCGCGCGGCGTTGCTGGCGCTTGCCGGCGATGCGGCGCAAGCCGTGGGCCAACTGACGCTGGCCGATGCGGCCGAGCGCGAACGCTTGTCGCGCTGGTCGCGCGGTGCGTTCACGCCGCAGGCGGTCGTGCCCGTCCACCACCTCATCGAACAACAGGCGAAGGCGAATCCCGACGCACTGGCGCTGGTCACGGCCGAACATCGCCTCACCTACGCCGCGCTCAATCGCCTTGCGAACCGCTGGGCGCACCGGTTGATCGCGCAGGGTGTGCGGCCCGACATGCCGGTCGCGATCGCAGTCGATCGCTCGGCCGAGACGGTGGTGGGCCTGCTCGCCGTGCTCAAGGCCGGCGGCGCCTACGTGCCGCTCGATCCGGCGTTCCCGACCGAGCGGCTGGCCTACATGGTCGAGGACAGCGGTGCCTCGCTGCTGCTCACGCGCCGCGCGCTGATGCCGCGTCTGCCCGACGCAGCGAGCGTGCAGCGGCTGGCGTTTGACCTCGACGCAACCGACGACGGCATGGCTGCCTGGCCCGACCACGACCCGGCGGTGCCGGTACATGGCGAACAGCTGGCCTATGTGCTCTACACCTCGGGCTCCACCGGTCGCCCCAAGGGCGTGGCGATGCGCCACGATGCGGTCGCGCGCCTCATCGCGTGGCAGCTGCACCGCCTGCCGGGCGCGAGCCGCACGTTGCTGTTCGCGTCGCCGTGCTTCGACGTGGCGTTCCAGGAAATGGTCAGCGGGCTGGCCGGCGGCGGTTGCCTCGTGCAGACCACCGACGCGCAGCGGCTCGACCTCGATGCGCTGGAAGACCTGGTGCACCGCGAGGGCGTCGAGCGCATGTTCCTGACCTTCTCGGTGCTGCAGCATTTCGCCGAGCAGTCGCTGGCCTCGGGCCGTCTGCTGCCGGCGCTGCGCCAGATCGTCACAGCGGGCGAGCAGCTCAAGCGCACGCCCGCGCTGACTGAATGGCTGGCGCGCGAGCCGCAGTGTCGGCTCATCAACCAGTACGGGCCGACCGAAACGCACGTGGTGAGCGAGTTCGTGCTCGACAGTGCAGGCCTTGACGACCTGCCGCCCATCGGCACGCCCGCATCGAGCGCGCGCCTGCGCGTGCTCGACGCCACCCTGCAGCCCGTGCCGGTCGGCGTGGCCGGCGAGCTGTGCGTGGGTGCCGAGGTGCTGGCGCGCGGCTACCTGCACCGCGCCGGCCTGACGGCGCAGCGCTTCGTCGCCGACCCGTTCGATGCGCAAGGCGGGCGGCTCTACCGCACCGGCGACCTCGTGCGCTGGCGCGATGACGGTCAGCTCGAGTACCTCGGCCGGCTCGACCACCAGGTGAAGGTGCGGGGCTTTCGCATCGAACTCGGCGAGGTCGAGTCGCAGCTGCTCGCGCAGCCCGGCGTGCGACAGGCCCTGGTGCTGGCGCAGGAAGGGCCGGGCGGTGCGCGGCTGGTGGCCTATGCGGCCGGCGCCGAAGGCCAGCCGCTGCGTCCCGCGGCGCTGCGTGCGGGGCTGGCGGCGGCGCTGCCCGACTACATGGTGCCGAGCGTCATCGTCGCGATGCCGCAGGGGCTGCCGCTGAACGCCAACGGCAAGGTCGATCGGCAGGCGCTGCCGCCGCCCGAGGCAGCGGAAGAGCGTGCCCACGTGCCGCCGCAGGGCGCCACCGAAACCGCGCTGGCGGGTCTGTGGGCGCAGGTGCTGGGGCTGTCGCGCGTGGGGCGCGGCGACAACTTCTTCGAGCTCGGCGGGCATTCGCTCGCGGTGCTCAAGCTGCGGCAGCAGGTCAAGGCGCAGATGGGCATCGACCTGCCGCTGCAGCGTTACTTCGAGTTGCCCGACCTGGCGGCGTGCGCGCAGGCGCTCGACGCGCAGGGGCCGGCACAGGCGCAGCAGGCCGCACAGGCCGAGAGCGACCTCGATCGCATGGATGCATTGTTGGAAAGTCTGGGGGGTTGAGTGAGCAGTAGCACGAACAGCAGCAGCGAACGCGGCAGGGCCATCGCCCAACGGCTGGCAGGTTTGCCACCGGCGCGGCAGAAGGAATTCATCGCCGCGCTTCGTGCGCAGGGCATCGATTTCGGCCGCCTGCCGATCGTGCCCGACCCGGCCGCGGTGCCCGGCGCGCCGCGGCCCGCCTCGTACGCGCAGGCGCGCCAGTGGTTCCTCTGGCAGATGGACCCCGAGAGCACGGCGCAGCACATCACGGCCGCACTCACGCTGCACGGCGTGCTCGACCTCGCGGCGCTGCGTGCGAGCCTGCAGGCGCTGGTGGTGCGGCATCCGTCGCTGCGCACGCGCTTCGGCGTGAGCGACGACGGCGTGCCACAGCAGACCGTGTCGCCAGAGGCCGTGCTCGATCTGCGTGAAGCCGATCTGCGCGCCCACCCCGCGCAGGTGCGCGACGAGGCCGCGCGCCTCGTGCGCACGCCCTTCGATCTGTCGCGCGGCCCGCTGCTGCGCGTGGGGCTGTGGCGCACCGGCGAGACCGCGCACCTGCTGGTGCTGGTGATGCACCACATCGTGTCCGATGGCTGGTCGATGCAGTTGCTGGTCGACGACTTCGGTGCGCTGTACCAGTCACATCGGCAGGGGAACGACGCTGCCGTGCTCGCCGCGCCCGCGCTGCAGTACGCCGACTACGCAGCCTGGCAGCGCAACTGGCTCGAAGCGGGCGAGGGCGAACGCCAGCTCGCCTACTGGACCGAACGGCTCGGCGGCGAGCAGCCGCTGCTGCAATTGCCTGCCGACCGCGCGCGTCCGCCGCAGGGCCCGTACCTGGCCGCGCGCCATCGGCTCGAGTTGCCGGGCGAACTGACGCAGGCGCTGCGCCGCCGCGCGAACGCCGAGGGTGCGACGCTCTTCATGGTGCTGCTGGCCGGCTTCCAGGCGCTGCTGCACCGCTACACGGGCCAGGGCGACATCCGGCTCGGCGTGCCCGTGGCCAACCGCGACCGGCCCGAGACGGCCGGCATCCTCGGCCTGTTCGTCAACACGCAGGTGCTGCGTGCCGAGCTGACGGGCCACACCACGCTGGCCCAGGCGCTGGCGCAGGCACGCGACGCGGCACTGGGCGCGCAGGCGCACCAGGATCTGCCGTTCGAACAGCTGGTCGAGGCGCTGCAGCCCGAGCGCAGCCTGAGCCATCCGCCGCTGTTCCAGGTGATCTTCAACCACCGGCAGCAGGACCTGGGCGCGCTCGACCGGCTCGAAGGCCTGCGCATCGAACCCTGCGAACTCGACGAACAGGCGGCGCCTTTCGAACTTGCGCTCGACACGCTGGAGCAGGCCGACGGCACGCTCGGCCTGAGCTTCACGTATGCCCGTGCGATCTTCGAGCTCGCGACCATCGAGCGCATGGCCGCGCACTACGTCGCGGTGCTGCGCCAGCTGGCCGACGACCCCACGCGCACATTGCGCGAGGTGGCGCTGCTCGGTCCGCAGGAGCACGCCCAACTGCGCGAATGGGGCGAGGGCCGGGACACCGCCTGGGACGAGGTGCCCGTGCACCGGCTCGTCGAGCGGCAGGCCGCGCTGCGGCCCGAGGCCACGGCGCTGATCGTCGATGGCGTGCCGATGAGCTTCCGCGACCTCGACGTGCGCGCCAACCGGCTCGCGCACGCACTCATCGCGCAGGGCGTGCAGCCCGAGGACCGCATCGGCCTCGCCGTGGAACGTTCGCCCGAGATGGTGGTGGCGCTGCTCGGCGTGCTGAAAGCGGGCGCGGCCTACGTGCCGCTCGACCCCGACTACCCGCCCGATCGACTCGGCTTCATGGCGGCCGACAGCGGCGTGCGGCTGCTGCTCACGCAGGCGCGCGTGCGCGAACGGCTGGGCGCCTCGATGCAGGCGCTGCCCGCGCTGCTGCTCGGCGGTGGCGTGCTCGACAGCGGCCCCGACGGCGCGCCCGATGTCGCGGTGCATCCCGAACACCTCGCCTATGTGATCTACACCTCGGGCTCCACCGGCCAGCCCAAGGGCGTGGCCGTGGCGCATGGCCCGTTGAGCATGCACATCCAGACCATCGGCCGCGCCTACGGCATGACGCCCGAAGACCGCGAGCTGCAGTTCGCGTCGATCAACTTCGATGGCGCGCACGAGCGCATCTGGACGCCGCTGGCCTTCGGCGCAACGCTGATGCCGCGCAGCCAGGAGCTGTGGACCGTGCACCGCAGCCGCGAGGAGATGCGGCGCCACGGCATCACCGTCGCCTGCTTCACGCCGGGCTACCTGCAGCAGATGGCCGACGAACTCGGCGAGGAAGGGCGCGTGCCCACACTGCGTTCGTACACCGTCGGCGGCGAGGCCATGGGCCGCGTGGCCTGCGAGCGCGTGATGCAGACGCTGCAGCCGCCGCGCCTCATCAACGGCTACGGCCCGACCGAGACGGTGATCACGCCGACCATCGCCAAGGCCTATGCCGGCACCGCCTTCGACGCGGCCTACCTGCCCATCGGCGCGCCCGTGGGCGACCGCCGCGCCGTGGTGCTCGACACCGACATGAACCTGGTGCCGCCCGGCATGGCCGGCGAGCTGTACCTCGGCGGTTCGGGCCTGGCGCGCGGCTACCTGAACCGCGCCGGCCTGAGCGCCGAACGCTTCGTGGCCGACCCTTTCGACACGGAGGGTGGGCGCCTGTACCGCACCGGCGACCTCGTGCGCTGGCGCGCCGACGGGCAGCTCGAATACCTGGGGCGGCTGGACCACCAGGTGAAGGTGCGCGGTTTCCGCATCGAACTCGGCGAGGTCGAGGCACGGCTGCGCGCGCAGCCCGGCGTGCGCGAGGCCGTGGTGGTCGCGCGCCAGCGTGCGGGCGGCGCGCTGTTGCTGGCCTACGTGTCGAGCCTCGATGCGCAGCGCCCGGTCGGGGCCTTCACGTTGCGCGAAGGCCTAGCGCAGGTGCTGCCCGAGTACATGGTGCCGTCGGCGATCATGGTGCTCGCGGCGCTGCCGCTCAACGCCAACGGCAAGGTCGACCGTGCCGCGCTGCCCGAACCCGTGTTCGCCGCTGCGGCCGACACCTGGGAAGCGCCGCAGGGCGCGGCCGAGGAGGCGATGGCGGCGGTGTGGGCCGAGGTGCTCGGTGCGCCGCGCGTGGGCCGCAACGACAACTTCTTCGAACTCGGCGGCCACTCGCTGCTGGCCATGCAACTGCTCGAGCGGCTGCGCCGGCAGGGCTTCGGTGCGCAGGTGCGCACGCTGTTCCAGAACCCGCGCTTCGTCGACTTCGCGCGCGCCACGCTGGAGGCCGGCGCCTCGCCGCGCCCGGCACCGGTGGTCCCCGACAACGCGATTCCCGATGGCTGCACCTTGCTGACACCGCAGATGCTGCCGCTGGTGACGCTCGACGACGCGCAGCTGCGCCGCATCGAAGCCGCCGTGCCCGGCGGCGCGGCCAACATCCAGGACATCTACCCGCTCGCGCCACTGCAGGAAGGCCTGCTGTTCCATCACTTGATGCAGGCCGAGGGCGACGTCTACGTGCAGTCGCTGCAGATGCGCTTCGACAGCCAGGCACGGCTGCACGCGTTCATGGATTGCCTGAACCGCGTCATCGTGCGCCACGACATGTTGCGCACGGCGGTGCTGTGGGAAGGGCTGGCGGAGCCGGTGCAGGTGGTGCACCGCCATGCGCCCGCCGAGATCGAATGGCTGCCGATCGACGCCGCGGCAGGCGATGTCGCCGCGCAGCTCGAAGCCCATGTGCGCCCCGGCCACTACCGTTTGGACGTGCGCCGCGCACCCATGCTGCGCGCCATCGCCGCGCACGACGCGGCGGGCGGCGGCTGGCTGTTGCAGCTGCCGAGCCACCATCTGGCGCTCGACCATGTGTCGCGCGACCTGCTGGTCGAGGAGATCACGCTGCTGCTGCAGGGCCGCGCCGATGCATTGCCCGCGCCCGTGCCATTCCGCAGTTTTGTCGCGCAGGCACGGCTCGGTGCCGACGTGGCCGAGCAGGAGACCTTCTTTCGCCGCATGCTCGGCGACGTGCGCGAACCGACCGCGCCCTTCGACCTGTTCGATGCGCGCGGCGATGGCACGGCCGTGGAAGAAGCGTACCTCGAACTCGATGCGGCGCTGGCGCAGGCCGTGCGCACGCAGGCACAGCGCAGCGGCGTGAGCGCGGCCACGCTGTTCCACCTGGCGTGGGCGCTGGTGCTGGCCAAGACCACGGGCAAGGATGACGTGGTGTTCGGCACCGTGCTGTTCGGCCGGCTTGCAGGCGGCGAGGGCGCGGGGCGCGCGCTCGGCATGATGATCAACACGCTGCCGCTGCGCGTGACGCTGGGCCGCAGCCATGCGCTGGCCTGCGTGCGCCAGACCCACGCCGCGCTGGCCGGCCTGCTGCACCACGAGCACGCGAGCCTGTCGCTCGCGCAGCGCTGCAGCGCGGTGCCCAAGGGCACGCCGCTGTTCTCGACGCTGCTGAACTACCGCTACGTGGCGCAGGCGCCCGATGCGGGGGCCGATGCGGGCGGCTGGGAAGGCATCGAGACGCTCGGCGCGCAGGAGCGTTCGAACTACGCCTTCGCGCTGTCGGTGAACGAACGCGCCGACGGTTTCGCACTGACCGCGCAGGTCGATGCGTCGGTCGGTGCCGCGCGCGTGTGCCAGTACATGCACGACGCGGTGCGCCGCGTGGCCGACGACCTCGCGCAGGCGGCCACGCACCCGGTCGCGGCCTTCGACCTGTACACCGCCGACGAGGCGCAGCGCCTGCAGGCCTGGGGCGTGAACACACCCGCCTACCAGCACACCGCGCCGGTGCATGTGCTGGTCGCACGCCAGGCCGTGCTGCGGCCCGAGGCCACGGCACTGATCTTCGGCGACCACACGCTGAGCTACGCGGCGCTGGAGGCACGCGCCAACCGGCTGGCGCACCACCTCGTGCGCGCGGGCGTGCGGCCCGAAGTGCGCGTGGGCCTCGCGGTGCGGCGCTCGGCCGATATGGTCGTGGCGCTGCTCGCGATCCTGAAAGCCGGCGGCGCCTACGTGCCGCTCGACCCGGCGTATCCGCCGCAGCGGCTGGCCTACATGGTGGAAGACAGCGGCGTCGCGCTGCTGCTGGCCGACGATGCCGCCGTGCTGGGCCGCATCGGCATGCCCGAGGTGAAGGCGCTGACGCTCGACACGCTCGACCTGTCGAACGGCCCGTCGCACGACCCCGGCGTGGCGGTGCACCGCGACCACCTGGCCTACGTGATCTACACCTCGGGCTCGACCGGAAAGCCCAAGGGCGTGGCCGTCGCGCACGGCCCGCTGGCCATGCACGTGCAGTCCATCGGCGAGGCCTACGGCATGACGCCCGAGGACCGCGAGCTGCAGTTCGCGTCGATCAACTTCGACGGCGCGCACGAGCGCACCTGGGTGCCGCTGGCCTTCGGTGCGGCGCTGATGCCGCGCGACGAAGAGGTCTGGCCGGTGGAGCGCACCTGTGCCGAAATTGCGCGCCACGGCATCACGATTGCCTGCTTCACGCCCGGCTACCTGCACCAGATGGCCGAGCTGATGGGCGAGGCCGCGAGCCAGCTGCCCATTCGCTCCTACACCGTGGGTGGCGAGGCGATGCCGCGCACCAGCTTCGCGCTGGTGCAGTCGGTGCTGAAGCCACCGCGCATCGTCAACGGCTACGGGCCGACCGAGACGGTGATCACGCCGATGATCGCCAAGGCCGCGCCGGGCGAGGGCTTCGATGCGGCCTACATGCCCATCGGCCGCCTGGTGGGCGACCGCACGGCCTATGTGCTCGACGGCGCCATGAACCAGGTGCCGCCCGGCGTGGCCGGCGAGCTCTACCTCGGCGGCGACGGTCTGGCGCGGGGCTACCTGCAGCGCGCGGGCCTGAGCGCGGAACGCTTCGTGGCCGACCCCTTCGGCGCGCCCGGCGGCCGGCTCTACCGCACGGGCGACCTCGTGCGCTGGGAGGCCGACGGGCAGATGGCGTACCTCGGGCGCATCGACCACCAGGTGAAGATCCGCGGCTTTCGCATCGAGCTCGGCGAAATCGAGGCGCAGCTGCTGGCGCTGCCGCAGGTGCGCGAGGCCGTGGTCGTCGCCAGCCAGGGCGCAGGCGGCGCGCGGCTGGTGGCGTATGTGTCGGCGCTGGCGGGCGAGCGCATCGAACCTTCGCGGCTGCGTGCCAGCCTCGCCGCGCTGCTGCCCGAGCACATGGTGCCGACCGCGATCGTGGTGCTCGACACGCTGCCGCTCAACCTGAGCGGCAAGGTCGACCGCCATGCGCTGCCCGCACCGGTGTTCGCTGGTGGCGACGGCTACGACGCGCCGCGCGGCACCGCCGAGCAGGCGCTCGCGCGCATCTGGGCCGAAGTGCTCGGCGTGGAACGCGTGGGCCGCGACGACAACTTCTTCGAACTCGGTGGCGACTCGCTGCTGAGCCTGAAGGTGATGGCGCAGGCACGCCGCCTGGGCTTGCCGTCGCTGGACCTGAAGCTGCACGACTTCCTGCGCACGCCGACCATCGCCGGGCTGCTGGGCGGGCGCCTTGATGCGCCGTCGCTGGTGGCCCTGAACGCCGTGGTGCTTGGTGCGGCGCCGCTGTTCTGCATGCACGCGGCGCTGGGCACGGTGTACGACTACGCGCCGCTGGCGCGCCGCCTGCAGGGCGTGCGCACGGTGTACGGCCTGCCGTGCCGCATGCTCGCCGACCCCGCGCACCGCGATGTGTCGCTGGCGCGCATGGCCGATGACTACGCCCGCATGGTCCGCGACGTGCAGCCGCAGGGGCCGTACCACCTGCTGGGCTGGTCGCTCGGCGGTGCGCTCGCCGCGGCCGTGGCGGCGCGGCTCGAGGCCGAAGGGCAGGCCGTGGCCTTTCTCGGCCTGGTCGATCCCTATGTGCCCGAGCCTGATGCGCGCATGCAGGCGGTGGATGACGACGGCCGCCGCGACTTCGCCGATTTCGTCGCCTCGGCCTGGCCGGCGGCGCGCCTGGACGGGCTGCTGGACATCGACGACTTCGTCTGCGACGAGGCGACGGTGGCCGCGCTGATTGCCCAGGCGCGTGCCAAGGCGCAGGCCCGTGGCGATGCGCTGGAGATGCCGGCGCACGCGAACCTGCCCGACGACGAGCTGGCCCGCATCTTCCTCACGAGCCAGCAGCTGAAGGCGATCGAGACCGAAGCCCTCGTGCCGCTGTGCTGCCGCGCCGAATGCTGGTGGATCGCGCGACGCCCGGCGGCGGACCGCGCCGCGCTCGCGCTGCAACTGGGCCGGCCGGACCTCGCGGGCGCCACGGCGCTCGACGAGGACCACCATGCGATCCTGCGCAGCCCGGTGTTGTTGGCGCAACTGAGCGAGCGACTGGGCGAGGCCGAAGCCCTTGCGGCCTGAGGCCCGGGCATAAAAAAACGCACGACCCGGAAGCCGGGTCGTGCGTCAAGGGCACCCTTCTGCCGGTGCCGCCCTATTTCAATTCGTCGGGTGTCAGAGCTTGTAGCTGAGCTTCAGCCAGGCGTTGCGCGGGTTGCCCTGCGTGTAGCCGTTGTAGGCACCCAGGCCGTTGTAGTAGCGCTTGTCGCCGGCGTTCTCGATGTGCAGCGAGGCGCTCAGGCGGTTGTTGATGTCGTAGCGCGCCATCAGGCCGAACAGCGTCAGGCCGCCTTGCGAGGCACGGCCGAGTTCGTTGAACTCGTCGTAGTAGATGCCGCTCTGGTAGCTCACGCTGCCGCCGACGGTGAGCTTGCTCCATTCGCCAGGCAGTCGGTAGCTGGTGCTCACGCGGAACAGGCGGCGCGGGTATTGCGGGTTCAGCAGCACGCCGTCGGCGTCGCGCTTGGCGTGGTAGGTGTAGCCGGCGAGCATCTGCAGGCCCGGCAGCACCTCGCCGGCGGCGGTGAGCTCGAAGCCCTTGCTCTTGGCGCCCTGCACCGCGCGGTACGGAATGCCGCCGTCGGGCAGCAGCGAGCCGGCGCCGGTGTCGATCACGGCGAGGTTGGTCTCGCGCGTCTTGAAGATCGCGGCGCTGGTGTTGAGCTTGCCGCCGAAGTGCTCGCCCTTCAGGCCCAGCTCGATGTTCTTGCCGCGCTGCGGTGCGATGAGCGAGTTGTTGCGGTCGCGCACCGTGTTGGGCTGGAAGATGTCGGTGTAGCTGCCGTACAGCGAGAGTTCCTTGCTCACGTCGAACACCACGCCCAGGTAGGGCGTGACCACGCCGTTCTCGCGCATGGAGCTCACGCCCGTGCGGCGCCAGGTGGTCCAGTCGAGCGTGGACGCATCGGATTTGTACCAAGTGCCGCGCGCGCCGATGATCACCGACAGCGGGTCGGCCAGCCGCAGGCGGGTCGAGGCGTAGATGGCCTTTTCGGTGGTGCTCGACGGCGCCGTGTACAGCGGGTACGAGAACGAGGTCGGCTCGGGGAAGCTCTGCAGCTGGTAAAAGTTCAGTGGCCGGCGGTCGATCATGCGCGGCACGGCGCCGCGCGTGTAGACCGTGGCGTCGTAGGTGTTGTAGCTCATGCCCACCACGGCTTCGTGCGTCTGGCCGAAGGCCTCGAACGGGCCCTTCAGGTGCACGTCGAGGGCCTTGTTGGCGCCTTCGGCGGGGTTCTCGCGGATGTCGATGGTGGAGGCGCCGGTGCGCTGGTTGATGGCGCGGTAGATGCTCAGGTCGCCCGAGGCGCGCTCGCGCTTGCTCTTGAGGTAGCTGGCATCGACCTTCAGCTGCCAGCCGCCGCCCAGCTGCTGGTCGAGGTTGGCGAACAGCTTGTCGCTGTACATGTCCCAGTAGCTCCACGGGGCGCTCGAGTTGAACGAGCGCGGCAGGTTCGTGCGCTGGCCGTTGCTGAAGAACAGCGGGCTCTGGCCGTAGTTGGCGCCGGCTATGGCGGTCTTCTGGTGCTCGAAGCCCACAGAGAGGCGGGAGCCCGCGGCGAGGTCGACTTCGAGAATGCCGTACAGCGCGTCTTCGGTGCGCTTCTTGTTCTCGATGAAGTTCTTGCCGTCGGTGCGCGAGGCCATGAAGCGGCCGCGCACGGTGCCGGCCTCGTTGAGCGGGCCGCCCACGTCGATCTCGGCGTTGGTGCGGCTCCAGGAGCCGATGCCGCCCGAGATGTGGCCGGCGAACTCGGAGGTCGGGCGCTTGCGCACGAGGTTGATGGCACCGCCGGGCGAGCCCACGCCGTTGAGCAGGCCGGCCGCGCCGCGGATCACTTCGACGCGGTCGTAGAAGGCGGTGCTGATCATGCTCGACTCGCCGGCCACGCTGTTGAAGCCCAGCGTGGGCACGCCGTCGACCATGGTGCTCAGCGCGAAGCCGCGCGACGAGAAGGTCACGCGCTCGTCGTTGCGGTCGGCCACGATGCCGGGCGTCTGGCGCAGCACGTCGTCCAGGGTGACGAGGTTCTGGTCGTCGATCTGCTGGCGGCCGATGACGCTGATCGACTGCGGCGTTTCGCGCAGCGACAGGTCCATGCGCGTGGCACCGGCGGCGGCGCGCGTGGTGTACGAGCCGGTGCCTTCGGTGGTGCCGTCGGTGGAGGCCTGCGCGGCCACGGTCACGGCGGGCAGCGTGGAGGCGCTGGCCGCGCTCTGGCGCTGGATGGTGACGCGCGTGGGGCCGCTGCGCACCGCCACGAGGCCGCTGCCGGCCAGCAGGCGGTCGAGCGCCTGCTGGAAGCTCAGGTGGCCCGACACGGCCGGTGCGGCCAGGCCCGAGACCACGTCACCGGCGGCGAGCACCTGCACGCCGGTCTGGCGCGACAGCTCGTTGAGCGCGGCGCCCAGCGGCTGGGCGGGCACATTGATGTCGCGCGCTTGTGCAGCGGCCTGGTCGGTGCCCTGGGCGGCGGCAAGGCCGCTCCAGCTGGCAAGGGCGGTTCCGAAGGCGGCGGCAAGCGCGGCGCTCAGGAGTCGGTGGCGAGGCGAGAAACGCATGGGTGAAGGCTCCAGACAAATAAATCGGTGCGACATGAAAACCGGGGCGCGCTGCATCCGTCGATCGGATGCGGGGTGCTTCTGGATGTAAGACGTTTGAACTCGAAAAAGAGAGACAGGCCCGTGACACGCCATCGGCCGCCGCGTCGATGCGGGTCGAAAAAAACTGAAAAGGAACGGGCGCGCCTGGGGGCGCACCGGGGTCAGCGTGCCTGCAGGCTCACGCTGCCGTCGGGACGGGTGACCGCCACCAGCGGCAGGATGGCGGGCAGCGCGTCGAGCAGGCCGGCCGAGTCGTTGGTGCGAAAACGCCCCGAGAGCCGCATCGCGTCGATGCGGGCGTCGGCGCCCGTGATGGGCGCGTTGCGGTAGCTGTTGACCGCGGCCAGCGCGTCGCCCAGCGGCGTGTTGTCGAACACCAGCCAGCCGTCGCGCCAGGCCGAGAGGGCGGCGGTGTCGGCCTGGCGCACCGGGTCGGCGTGGCCGTCGCGCACCTCGAGCATGTCGCCGGCGCGCAGGTCGACCACCTCGTCGCTGCGCTCGGTGCCGGCATGGCGCAGCACCTGCACGCGCACATGGCCGTGCTCGACGCCCACGGTGATCGGGCCACCGCGGTCGCGCACGGTGAAGGCGGTGCCGACGACTTCGATGAGGGCCTCGCGCGTGCGCACCACGAAGGGCCGGTCGGCGTCGGGCGCCACGTCGAAGCGGACCTCGCCGCGTGCCATGTCGACCATGCGGCGGCGGCGGTAGAGCGTGACGTCAACGGCGCTTTGGGGGGCGAGGTCGAGGCGGCTGCCGATGCCGTTGGCCGATGCATCCGCGGTATCGGCCAGCGTGACCTTCAGCATCCGCGCGTTGGACGTGCGGTAGGCGGCCTGGAACACCGGCTGCTGCCAGTACCACTGCACGCCGCGCCCCGCGACCACGCCGGCACCGAGCAGCCCGGCAACGGACAGCAGCATCTTGCGGCGCGAGGGGTTGCGCGGTACGGAGGCGGGCGTAGGCTCGTCGAAGTGCGCGCGCAGGTCGTCGGCCATGCCGCCCAGGGCGTTCCAGCGCTCGCGCGCCTCGCGCACGGCGGCGGCGTGCTCGGGCGAGCGGGTGCGCCACTGGTCGAGCGCGAGCCGGGCGCTGTTGGCCGCCGGGCTCGGCGGCGCGATCTCGTCCTCGACGATGAGCGCGAGCGCGCGTTCGATCAGCCGTTCACGCGGAACGACCGCAGGGGCCGCCACGGTCATGAGAAATCTTCAGCCAGTGCCGTGTCGAAACCCGCGTGGCTGTTCACCGCCTGCGGCTCGATCAGTTCCTGGCGCAGCTCGGCGAACACGCGCGAGCAATCGATGGTGGCGCGCAGCAGGTGCTTGGCGACGGCCATCTCGGTGATGTTCAGGCGTTGCGCAATTTCGGCGCGCGAGTGGCCGTAGGCGCGGAACAGCAGGAACACCTCGCGCCGGCGCGGCGGCAGCTGTTCCATGGTTTCCACCACGCGGCGCAGCACGCGGTGCTGGGCCACGACGTATTCGGACGACGGGGCCGTGAGGTGCGTGCCCACGACGGCATGCGAGACGGCCCACTCCTGCGCCACCTTGCGATGGCGCGCTTCGTCGATGCACAGGTTGCGCGCCACGCGGAACAGCAGGGCGCGCGGCGACTCGATGGCGGCGCCGTCACGCAGGCCGAGCGTGTGCGTGTACACACGCTCGAAGCTCGACTGCGCAATGTCGGCCGCATGGTGCGGATCGCGCAGGTCGCGCGTGAGCTGCCGGCGCAAGTCCGCGCAGTGAGACACAAGTTCCTGGACGAGGTCGCGCATCCGGTCGCCTTCTCGCAAGCATCGACAAAAGACCCCTGGGCCGATGGCTGGAGCGCGCCGGTGAAGAGGAGGCGAGGGCGCTGGCTTCGGTGACCCCGGGGATGGGGTGAATAAGAACTATTCTTATTGAGTGTATCACCGAAGCATTGCATCCAGGGGGCTAAACCACGGGCGCGGCGTGGGCGGGCCGCTCTGCGGCCGGCACCTGTGGCGCCTGCGCCGTGTGCCGCGGCGTGGCGTTGAGCAGCGCCTGGCCGATCTCGTCGGAGCGGATGGCGGTGACCGACAGCAGCGTGTCGCTCAGGCCGTGGCTGGTCTCGCAGGCGCCCTGCAGGAAGATGCCCGGGCGCAGCGCCGGCGTGCCCTGCACGCGGTAGTCGCGGTCGACCGAGAAATCGCCCAGGTAGGGCGCCAGCGGTGCCAGCAGCGTGCGGTGCGCGTCGCGCGCGTAGCCGGTGGCGAGCACGACGGCGTCGTAGGCCTTGTCGAGGCGCGCGCCGGTGTTCAGGTCGTGCAGCGACAGGTGGATGCCGTCCTGCGCGGCGCGCACGGCCGACACCTCGTGCCGCCGCAGGAAGCTGTGGCGTGTCGAGCCGGCCACGCGCTGGCGGTAGAACACGTTGAAGATCTGTTGGATCAGCTCCAGGTCGGGCGCCGCGTAGTTGGTGTGCCAGAACTCTTCGAGCAGCTCGGCGCGCTCGTTCACCGAGCGGTTGAACACGAAGTCGGTGAAGTCTGTGTTGAAGATCTCGTTCACGAACGGGCTGTCGTCCGAGGGCTTGATGGAACGCGCCCGCATGATCAGGTCGACCTGCGGCTTCGCGGGGTGCGACTGCAGGTCCATGAAGATCTCGGCCGCGCTCTGGCCCGCGCCCACGATGGCGATGCGGTCGGCGCCCGGATGGCGGGCAATGGCTTCGAGGTAAGTGCTCGAATGGAACACCCGGCCGTCGTCCTTCAGCGGCTGGAAGCGCGCCGGAATGTTCGCCACGCCGCCCACGCTCACCACCAGGTTGCGCGCCAGGCGCTCGCGCACCGCGCCGTTGGCATCGCGCGAACGCACGCGCAGCAGCGAGACCTCGTCGCCCTTCATCTCGGGCACCACCTCGAACACGGCCTCGCCGTAGGCGCAGCGGTCTTCGAACTGCGCCGCGGCCCAGCCGAGGTAGTCGTTGAACTCGTGCCGGCTCGGGAAGAAGCTCTTGAGGTTGATGAAGTCCTGCAGGCGCTCCTTCTCATGCAGGTAGTTCAAAAAGGTGAAGCGGCTCGACGGATTGCGCAGCGTGGCCAGGTCCTTCAGGAACGAGATCTGCATGTGCGCGTTGTCCAGCAGCATGTTGCGGTGCCAGACGAAGCCGGGCTGCTTCTCGATGAACAGCGCATCGACGAAGTGGCCCTTCTGGCGCTTCTCGTCGAGCGCAATGGCCAGTGCGATGTTGGACGGGCCGAAGCCGACGCCGATCAGGTCATGGATTTGCATGGATGTCCTCCAGGGATGGCTCGTGTCGACGAGCCGGGGCCGGCGAAGCGGCGATGGGTTCGGCGCGCGGAATCCACAGCGCCTCGCCGAAGAAACGCTCGCGCCACAGCACGCCCAGCAGGGCACGCTTGTGCGGAAAGTCGAACTCCTTCACATGGGCGTAGCCGCAGCGGCCCAGGCTCCGGATCATTTTTTCGTTGTCGGCGCGCGGCTCGATCACCAGGCGCTGCGTGCGCGGGTCGTCCAAAAAGAGGTAGTGCGACACCGAGGGCATCCAGGCCGTGAGAAAGGGCTTGCCGCGAAAGCGCGCCTCGCCCACCAGCGCATGCCAGCCGCGGTCGTGGTCGGCGGCGTCGTAGAACGGCGCGATGCGGTCTTCCTTGGCCCAGTAGGCCTCGAAGTAGCCGAAGGGCTCGCCGTCGAAGCGGCCGACGAGGCCGGTCACGCGCGGGTCGGCCGCGATGCCTTCGAGGTACTGACGGTGGCGGGCGAGGTCGCCTTCCTCTTCCCAGAAATGCGCGACCACGGGGTCGTTCATCCAGCGGTTGAAGGCGAGCAGGTCGCGTTCGATGTCGACCGTGTCGAGCGTGAGCGTCTGGTTCAGCCACGGGATGTGGCGGCGGTACACCGTGCCTTGCGGCTTGGCGGGGCGCAGCGGATGGCGCTTGCCCTGCGTGACGACGAAGCGCTGCGCAAAGGGCTCGCGCGGCTGCGGCAGCCAGGCGCGCGGCCACTGCCAGAAGGCCTCGCGCGCGACCGTGGGCAGCGCGCCTTCGGCCGGCGTGACGATGCCCGCGTCGACGAGCCGCGTGCCGCTCGGCAGCGGCGATTGCAGCGTCAGATGCCGCGCGGCCGGGTGGCGCTGGAAGGCCGCCTCGATCGCCGCCAGCAGGTGCGCTTCGTCAGGCTCGCCCGCGCACGCGCCCAGCCATTCGAGGCGCGGCTTGCCGGGCTGCTCGCGCAGGGCCCAGGTGCTGCTGTGGCGGTCGCCGTCGTGCGGCGTCACCTTGAGCGCGGTGCCTTCCAGCCGGACGTCCAGCACCCGGCCTTCGGGATGCGCGTGAAAGCGCCATGCAGTGTCGTGGGCGGCCAAGAAAACCTCCGTGCTGTGATCGATGTGGAACGTAGAAGGAAGACGCGGGCTGCGGCCGGATGTTTAGTCGGCGGTGCTGGCACAGCGCTCGCGCTCGAACTCCGGCGAGAGCGGACACGCGCTGCAGTAGCCCAGCCGCGGCACGAGGTAGTAGAGGCAGCACTGCCGATACAGCGTGACGGGCGGCGCGCTGCGGTCGGCCACGCGCACGCCGCGGCGCGGGGGCATGAACATCGGGTTGTCGCGCAGCGTGCCGCACGGCTGCGGCCAGGTCGGGCGGTGCAGCAGATGATCGAGGTCGGCGGCCACGGCGGGCGATTGGCCGCTCATGCGCAGGCCTTCTTCGAGCACCGGTTCCAGGTAGCGCGCGGCGTTGCCCCAGAGGATCTTGGGTGCCAGCCGCGTGAGCTGCGTCAAGAGCGCGAACAGCGGCGCGAGGTGTTCCCACAGCAGCACGTCGTAGCGCGCCGCCGTGTCGGTGCCGGGGCGCGGCGTGCCGAGGTCGGTGATGTGGAAGCACTCCGGGTCGCCGTCTTCATCATCGAGGCTGACCCAGACCTGCTCGGGCGCGACCGGAAAGCCGTGCTGCAACAGGCTTGCCGCCGCGGCCACGGGCGGCAGCAGCGCGTGCAGGTAGTTCATGCTCCAGGCGGACGCGACCGCGCGCAGGTCGCGCTCCGGCATGTTCAGCGTGCGTGCCTTGAGGCGCAGCAGCGCCAGCAGGCGCGGCGGGTCGGCCAGCAGGTCGGCCACGCGCACGGCGTCGGGCGGCGGGTGCGCGGCGCAGGCCAGCGTTTCGCCGTACGGCGCCCACTCGCCCTGGAAGATCGGCGCGAGCAGGGGGATCACGGGGCGAGGCCGAAGGCGGCGTGGGAAGCGTCAAGAAGGCACGAAGGCATGCAGCAGAAGACGCGCCGGCGGCCCGGAAATTTAGTCCGCCGCAGTGCCGCGCCTAAACAGCGTGCGTCACGGAGCGTCTACTCACTCATCGACAGCAGTGCAGGCGTGCGAATCCCCATGAGCTTCCCGAGACACCGTCCCTCCGATCCGGCCTTCAGCATGGCCTGGCGGCTTTTTCGCGAGCTGCACGATGCGCCGTCGCCCGAGCGCGCCGAGCAGCTCGTGGCCTGGCTCGGCCAGGACCCGAGCCACGTGCGCGCGCTCGACGAGGCCCTGACGCTGTGGGCGCTGGCCGGCGCCTCGGTGGTGGAGGCCGCGCGCGAGGCGGGGGCGCAGCCGCTGCTGCAATAGGCGGTCGCCCGTCGGTCTCGGTTTCCTAAACAAGCGGCCGCGCCGAACGTCATTGCAAGGAGCCCGTCTCCCTTTGCAACGAACCGTCCGCCGCATGAACATCACACCCGCCAGCGCCCCCGCGTCCGAACTCGTCCGGCTGTTGCGGCCCTACTTCCCGTGGATCGCGCTGTCGACCGTGACCGGCATCGGCGCGGGCGTGGCGACCGTCGCGCTGCTGGCGACCATCAACCAGGTGCTGCATCGCCCCGGCGGCCTGGCCGGCGGGCTGCTGCTGACCTTCATCGGCCTGTGCGTGGTGGCGCTGGTCGGGCGTGCCACCTCCGACATGTCGAACAACGTGGTCGGGCAGCGGCTCGTGGCGCAGGTGCGCAAGAGCCTGGCGCTGAAGATTCTTGCGGCGCCGATCGATGCGCTCGAGCGCTACCGCATGCACCGCCTGATGCCCGTGCTCACGCAGGACGTCGACATGATCAGCGACGTGGCCTTCATGCTGGCCTCGACCATGATCGCGCTGGCCGTTTCCCTTGGCTGCCTGGGCTACCTGGCGTGGCTGTCGCCGCCGCTGTTCGGCTTGTTGCTGGCGGCGCTGCTCGTGGGCATCACCGTGCAGAGCCTGGCGCATGCGCGCGGCATCTCGGGCTTCTTCAAGGCGCGCGAGCAGGAAGAAGCGCTGCACAAGGCCTACCGCGGCATCAGCGAAGGCGCGAAAGAGCTGCGCATGCATCGCGCGCGCCGCGCCAAGGTGTACGAACAGCAGGTGGCACACACGGTCGAGCGCATCCACGACATCAACCGGCGTGCCATCAACATCTTCGTGCTGGCCTCGTCCTTCGGCTCGGCGCTGTTCTTCTTGCTGATCGCGCTGATCCTCGGCTGGGCCGCGTTCCGCGACACCGCGCCGGTCGTGCTCAGCGGCTTCGTGCTGGTGCTGCTGTTTTTGAAGGGCCCGCTCGACCAGGTGGTGGCGGCGCTGCCGCATTTGGGGCGCGCGAAGGTCGCCTTCGAGCGCATCGGCGACCTGTCGGCCCGCTTCGCCACGCCCGAGCCGCACCTGGACCTGCACGCGCCGCCCGCCACGCCCGTGCTGCACGACGCCATCGAGCTGCGCGGTGCGCGCTATGCGTTCCCGGCGGTGGAGGGCGCGGAGCCCTTCCTGCTCGGCCCGGTGGACTTGCGCATCGGCCGCCGCGAGATCGT
>NZ_CALRZC010000040.1:0-47400 GCF_943372545.1 Variovorax sp. YR752
CGCTCCAGCCTGCCCGCACGCGCCTTTGCTGAACCAGCGGTGGCCTGCCGGTCGCGGAACCCCAGTGGTGGACCTTGCGGAAGGCGCTGCCCGCTGGGGGCGATTTGGGCGGCGACGAGAAGCGCAGCGCCGGGGTGGGCGCGCGTGAGCGCGCTTCGTGATCTGACTTGCCGCGGTTGTCCGAACGCAGCGACCGCAGGTCGCGAAGTGAGTTCTGCGGCACGACCCTGGCGCGAGCATCGCAGTGGAGTCGGCGCGCAGCGTCGACCGCCGCCGAATGAGCCGCCAGCGGGCAGCGCCTGCCGCGACGCTCATAGAAGGCACGAAAGCAGACACACACAGACTTCAGCTCAGGGCCGCGAACTGCCGGTCCGGCGCGTGACCTCCCGAGTCATTGAACGCGGATCGAAGTCAGACGCCTGCCAGCGAGGCCAGCGTCGCCGTATCCACCGCGCCGGCGTGCATGCCGTGCTGGCCGGTCTGGGCGTTGCGGTAGACGATCAGCGGCACGCTCTCCGCAGCGAGCTGGTTGAACAGGCCGGTGTTGTCCTTGACCTTCTGCAGCACCTCGTCGGGGAGGTTCGAGGGCACGCTGATGCCGCCGCCACGCGCCATCACGCTGGCCTCGTTCTCGCTCATCGCCTTGGCCGGGTCGGGCGCGGCCAGGATGGTGGCGCCCTGCGGGCCGGACTGCGGGCGCAGCAGCCCGATCGGCATCCAGACCATCTTCAGCCGGTTGAGCAGCGGCTGCGAGGCCTTCCACAGCTCGCCGCAGTGCGGGCAGGTGGTGTCGAAGAACACGTAGACAGTGTTGGCGGCCATCACCGCGCCGACAGTGAAGCCGCTGCCGCGCTGCGCGATCGCGTAGGCCTCGATGGGGCTGACGCGGCGCCCCGGGGCGGGCGCGGCGGCGGGCGCTTCTTCCTTCTTCGAGCAGGCGGCCAGCGGCGCGAGCGCCAGCGAGGCGAGGCCGAGGACGAGCGGGCGGCGGTTCATGGGCAGGTCTCCGTCAGGGGCGATGTGAAAGGGATCAGGGATGGTCGCGCAGCCACGCGGCGGCCTGGCCGCGCGACTGCAGGCCGAGCTTGTCGAGGATGTTGGCGACATGGCGCTTGACCGTGTGCGGGCTGATGTCGAGCAGGCGGGCGATCAGCTTGTTGCTGTCGCCGGCGGCGATGCGTTCCAGCACTTCGCGCTCGCGGCCGCTGAGCAGCAGGGCCGCCGGGTCCGGCGCGCTCGAGCTGCCGGCTGCTGTCGCGGCCGACACAGCCACAGCGGCCGCTGCGACCTGTGCGCCAGACATGGCAGCCACAGCGGCGCCACCCAGGGCAGGCGCTGCAGGCACCCCGCGCAGCGCTGCCGAGCGCGCGGCCAGCGCGGCAAGCACCTGCCGCTGCGACGCATCCAGCGCCGCGCCCCAGTCCTGCGCCGCCAGTGCGCCGAGCACCGCCGGGCCGGCCATCAGCGCATGGCCGGCACTGCCGGTGTCGGCCACCCGCTGCAGGGCTTCGGCCAGGGGAGTGCCGGCCTGCGCCGCGCGGCCGGCACGCAGCAGCGCATGCGCGCCGCGCAGTTGCAGCTCGATGCCCTGGCCGAGCAGGTCGAGCCTGGCGGCATCGGGCAGCAGCGCGGCGAAGGCGTCGGCAGCCTCGGCCCAGCGCCCTTCGGCAGCGGCCTCGCGCGCCGCCAGCGGCCCCGGGCCGGCACCTTCATGGGCCGGGTGCCAGGTCTGCCAGTGGCGCAGCGCCGCGGCGTCGGCACCGAGCAGGTCCAGCACACGCACCGCGATGCGGGCCACGTGCGCCCGCCAGAAGCGCAGCCGGCTCGGCGAGGCGTGCTCGGTCTCGTGCATGAACAGTTCGTCGAGGCGGCGGCGTACCGCGTCGGCGTCGCCTCGCAGGGCACCGACATAGGTGCGGATGATGTTCAACGCCACCGCGATCTCCGAGGCGCGCGCCAGCCAGCGTGCATCGGCCTCGGCCTGGCGCGCGCTGGCTTCCGCCTCGTCGATGCGCCCGGCCCACACCAGCGACGCGGCCTGCAGCCCATGCAGGGTGGCGCGCACCGGCAGCTCGCGCTCGCCGATGCGGCGCAGCGCCTCGCGCCCGTAGCGTTCGAGCAGCGGCGCCATGCCGGGCAGGCCAGCCCATGAGGTGGGCGGCGAGCACTCCCACCAGTTGAGCAGCGAGCCGTGATCCTCGAGCAGTTGCAGCACCTGGGCGAAGCGCTCGCACAGCGTCGCGTACTCGCCGCGGTCGTGCAGCAGCGTGCACTGCGCGTCGAGCACCAGCAGCTCGGCTTCCGGCGTCAGGGCCTGCGCAGACAGTTCATCGGCCAGCGCCTGCGCACGCTCGACCTCGTCGTTGGCGTTCCAGGCCGCAACCAGCAGCGCCTGCGAGAGATGCAGTTCGTCGACGTCGCCGCGTTGCCGCGCCGCCTCGACCGCGGACTCCATCAGCACCGCCATCTCGCTCCAGCGCCAGCGCATGCAGACGGCGATCGCATCGAAGCGCAGCAGCCGCGCCGAGCGCGCGCGCCAGCCGGCCGGAAACTGCGCGACCAGGCGCGACACCTCGGTGCCCTGGCCCTCGAGCAGCAGCTCGTCGGCGATCTCCGCCAGCGCCGCCTCTGCCGCCGCCCAGTCGCCGGCGCGCAGCCACAGCGCGACGCGGCGCAGCGGGTCGGTCTCGACCGCGGCCGCGCGCTGCAGCAGCCGAGGGAGTTCGTCGGGGAAGCGGCGGCGCAGCCGGTCTTCCAGCGCGTCACGGAACAGGTCGTGCAGCACCAGCGTGCGCTCGTCGGCGTCGAGCGCGGTGACGAACAGGCCGCGGCGCTCGATCTCGTCCAGCCGCTGGACGGCACGCGCATCGCCGGTCACCGCCGCGGTGTTCGCCGCGGTCAGCACCGGCAGCACCGCGCTGCGCACCAGGAAGTCGTGCAGGCCGATCGGCATCTCGTCGATGACTTCGCTGGCGAGGTAATCGAACAGGCTGCGGTCCACCGCCGCCGGCCGCCCGTTGCCGGCCGCCAGCGGCGCGCTGCCGGCACGCCCGCGCAGCGCAGCGAAGCACAGGCGCAGCCCGGCCGGCCAGCCCTGGGTGCGCTCCATCAGTTCGGACAGGCGTGCGTTCAGCTGCGGCGACTGCTCCAGCTCGACCAGTGCTTGTGCCTCCTCGGCCGTGAAGCGCAACGCCTCCTGCGTGAACTCGGCCAGTTCGTCGGCGGCACGCCAGCGTGACAGCGCCAGGCGTGGCGCGATGCGCGTGGAGATCACCACCGTCCACTGCGGCGGCAGCCGTTCGAGCAGCACGTCGAGCAGCGCATGCACCTCGGGCGACTGCACGCGGTGCAGGTCGTCGAAGACGATCACGCCGTGCGGCGCCTCGCTGGCGGCCAGCGCATTGATCAGCTCGGCCACCGTGCTGCGCGTGACACCACCCTCCTCGTCGATCAGCTGGCCGGCCAGCGCCGCAGGGGCGCTGCGCCAGGGCAGGTCAAAGGGCTCGAGCGCGGCGGTCAGCGCACTGAACAGGCGCGCCGGGTCGTCGTCCTCGTCGAGCGACACCCAGGCCAGCGCCGTGCCCTTGGGCAGCGCGGCGATCTGCCCGGCCAGCGCCGAGGTCTTGCCGAAGCCGGCCGGCGCGACCAGCAGCACCAGACGCTTGCACTGCAGCGCGTCGCGCAACGCGCCGTCGAGCGCCGGCCGCGCGATGCGGGCACTGCGCGCGCGCGGCGGCTGGATCTTGGTGGAGGCCAGGCCGGAGAGGTCCATCGCCGCGCTATTGTGCGTCGGCTCGTGCGTCGGCTCGCGCCTCAGCTCGGCGGCTCAACGCAGATGCGGCGTGTCGCTCAGCTCGTTCGGGTTGTGCTCGCCCGGTGCCAGCGGGAAATGCCGAACCAGCAGCGCGTCGACCGCGTCGATGGCGTCGTTCAGCCCGGCCTCGAAGGCCCCCTGGCGGAACGCGGCGCGCATGCGCTCCATGATCGCCTGCCACTGCGCAGCGTCGACGTGCCGGTTCAGCCCACGATCGGCGACGATCTCGATGCGGTGCTCGGCCAGCAGCAGGTAGATCAGCACGCCGTTGTTGTTCTCGGTGTCCCACACGCGCAGCTTGCCGAACATCGCCACCGCGCGTTCGCGCGCCGTCGCGCCGCGCCACAGGTAGCTCATCGGCAGGCCGGCCTCGGCGCAGACGCGGATCTCGCCGCTGTGGCGGCGTTCGCTGGCCGCCACGCGCGCCTCGATGCGTGCGAGCGTGGCGTCGTCGAGCGCGCGGGCAAGGTCGCGCTCGTCGGTCCAGCGATGCCTGAAGATTCTCGCCAGCTTGTTCACTACCAATCCCCCGAGGCGCCGCCGCCGCCGAAGTCGCCGCCGCCGCCGGAGCTGAAGCCGCCGCCACCGTCGCCGCCACCCCAGCCGCCGCCACCGCCGCCGCCCCAGATCACCGGGCCGCCATGGCCGCCGCGCGACATGCCGCGCCGCGACGCGCCGCTGGCCATCACGCCGATCAGGATCAGCGCGACGACGCCGGCGCCGGCCGCGATCAGCACACTGGCGGTGAACCACCAGGTGATGCCGCCGGCCGCCGCACCGGTGGCCAGTGCGCCGAGCTTGCGGCCGAAGATGCCGGTCATCACCATGCCGATGATCGGCACGGCGGCGAACATGAAGATCGCCAGGTCCTCGATGTTGAAGCCGGCGCCGCCGCCCTTCTTCGCCGCGGCCGAGGGTTCGGGCAGGCCTTCGCCGCCGATGCGCGCATCGAGCCGGTCGATCGCGGCGTTCAGGCCGCCGGCATAGTCGCCCTTGCGGAAGGCCGGGCTGATGACCTCGCTGATGATCTGCTTCGCAGCGAGGTCGGGCACCGCGCCTTCGAGCGTCTTGGCGACCTCGATGCGCACGCGCCGGTCGTCCTTGGCGACGACGATCAGCAGGCCATCACCGACCGCCAGGCGACCGATCTTCCAGCTGTCGGCCACCCGCTGGCCGTAGGCCGCGATGTCTTCCGGCTGCGTGCTCGGCACCATCAGCACGACCAGCTGCGAGCCGCGCTTGCCCTCCAGCGCGGCGAGCTTGGCGCTCATCGCCTGCGTCTGCTCCGGCGTCAGCGTGCCGGTCTGGTCGATCACCCGGCCGGCGAGCGGCGGCACCGGCAGCACGTCCTGCGCCTGCACGAGCGTCGCCACCGCGAGCAGCGCGGTGGCGAGCAGGAAGCGCCACAGGCGCATCACGGGCTCCGGCCTACTTCGACGCCGGCTTCTCGAAGCTCACCGCCGGCGGCTGCGAGATCTGCGCCTCGTTCTGCACGGCGAAGTTCTCCTTCACCTTGTAGCTGAACAGCATCGCCGTGAGGTTGCTCGGGAAGCTGCGCGCGAGCACGTTGTACTCCTGCACCGCCTTGACGTAGCGGCCGCGCGCCACGGTGATGCGGTTCTCGGTGCCTTCGAGCTGCACGCGCAGATCCTGGAAGCCCTGGTTGGCCTTCAGGTTCGGGTAGTTCTCGCTGACGACCAGCAGGCGCGACAGCGCGCCGGACAGCTCGCCCTGCGCGGCCTGGAACTTCTGGAACGCTTCGGGGTTGTTGACCAGCTCCGGCGTGGCCTGGATGGACGTCGCCTTGGCGCGTGCCTCGACCACCTTGGTCAGCGTCTCCTGCTCGAAGTTGGCCTCGCCCTTGACGGTGGCCACGACGTTCGGGATCAGGTCGGCGCGGCGCTGATATTGATTCAGCACCTCCGACCAGGCCGACTTGGTCTGCTCGTCCAGGCGCTGGAAGTCGTTGTAGCCGCAGCCGGTCAGCGCCAGCGCGGTGAACAGCGCGGCGATGGCGGCCAGCAGGCGGTGCGGGATGAAGAAGCTCATGGTCGGTCTCCCTTTGCTTTGAAGCGCGGCGATGGTACCCCGCGAGTCCGGATGTGGGACCGTAGCGCGTCAATTCAACGCCACCATGACAATCGGCCCATGAAGATCGTCCACGACGCCCTGCGTGCCGGTCAGGCCGCGACGCCGCCGACCGCTGCGCGCTCGGGCGTGACCATCGCCGGTGGCGCCGGCGCGCTCGGCGCGGCGGTGCTCGAAGCGCTGCTCGCCTCGCGCGCCTTCGCGCCGGTGCGTGTGCTGGTGACGCAGGACTTCCACGCCACCGTGCAGGGCCTGCAGACGCAGGATGTCACCACGCTGGCCGACGCCGGCACGCTCGGCCTGCCGCTGGCCGTGGTGGTGTTCGACAAGCCGCGCCATGCAAA
Source organism: Variovorax sp. YR752 (assembly GCF_943372545.1). NCBI lineage: Bacteria > Pseudomonadati > Pseudomonadota > Betaproteobacteria > Burkholderiales > Comamonadaceae > Variovorax > Variovorax sp. YR752. The sequence goes on from NZ_CALRZC010000040.1 coordinate 6,247, forward strand.
CGGCCGCGAAGCCGCGTTCTGGCAGCCGCAGCCGGCCGGGCTGCTGAGCCTGGCGACGCGGCTGCACGCCATCGGCACGCGCCACCTGATCGTCGTGCTGCCGCATGACAGTGCCTCGCTGCCGCAGGCACTGAAGGCCGGCATCGCCAACCTCGACGAGCAGGCGGTGGCCTCGCTCGGCTTCGAGCATGTCGTGCTGGTGCGCACTGCGCAGCGGCCGGAGCATCTGAAGCGCCCCGGCCTGCAGCGGATCGCCGACCTGGTGCTCGCGCAACTGCGCATGATGGTGCCGCAGCGCGACCAGCCGGTGCGGCCGGTGAAGGTGGCCGCGCTGGTCGCCGAGCTCACCCGCGCCCTGCCCACCAGCCCGGCCGGCACGCGGGTGATGGCGCCGGAGTGGGTGTGGCAGGCGGCGCAGGGTGGCGATCTGGACGCGCTGGTGAGCGACTGGCTGGCCGGTGCGCCGCTGCCGCAGGCCGCACTGCCGCGCCAGCGGCTCTGACGCCGGCCCTCAGCGCCGCCCGATCGGCGGCCGCCAACTGACCAGCGCATCGAGTTCGGCCTCGCGGCGTTCGCGCGGCAGCCGCTTGATGCCCTTGAGCACCCAGGCGGCACGCTCGCGTGCCACCTCCTCTTCCAGCGCCCAGCGGCGCAACTGCTGATCGGGGTTGACCAGCAGGCTGGCCAGCCAGGCGGCTTCGCGCGGCTTGAGCTGATTGGCGGGCTTGCCGAGGTGATGGCGTGAGGCCGCCTCCGCACCGCAGATGCCGTCGCCCCAGGGCAGCACGGCCAGGTAGAGCTGCAGGATGCGGCCCTTGCCGAGCGTGCGCTCCATCTCCACCGCGTAGAGCCATTCGCGCAGCTTGCGCACCGGGTCGCGTTGATCACCGGTGTAGAGCAGCTTGGCGAGCTGCTGCGGGATGGTGCTCGCGCCCTGCAGCGGCTCGCCCTCGCGCTGGTTGGCCTTGAGCACCGCCACCCAGGCGTCGAGTTCGTAGCCGGGGTGCTCGAAGAAGCGCTGGTCTTCGGCGGCGATCACCGCGTTCTGGATCCAGCCCTCGATGCGCCCGATCGCCGGCTGAGGCCGGCAGCGCGCGCCGGCGTCGGCATCGCGCAGCGACTCTGTGCCGAGGCCGTCGACCGACACGTCCGCGAGTGTCGGCTTCAGCTTGGTGAAGTGCAGCCCCTGCGCACCCAGCGTCGCCTCGGCGCGCACGGCGACGCTGCCCTCGATGCGCGCCGTGCGGGCTTCGGGCAGGGCGTTGCCGAACACCGCCAGCACCCGCGCCAGCGGCGTGTTCGGCAGCTCGGCCTGCAGTTGCAGACCCTCGCGCTTCAACTCGGCGCGCCAGGCCACGTTCACCGCCCCGGCGCCGGCGCCGAGGCGCAAGCTGCCGTCGAATCGGTCCGCGCCGCGCACATGCACACGCAGACGAGCCGCGGCGACCCGCAGCGGATGCGGGCCGAGCGCATCGAGCTGCACACGGCAGGGCGCGCAGTGCGCCTCAAGCGTGTGATCGTCGATGCGCTGCAGTTGCCACTCGCCGACGCGGCGGCCGTCGAGTCGCGGCAGCGCCAGCGGATGGCTGGCCCAGCGCAGCAGCGTCGGCACGCTGGCCTGGCGCGCGGTGCCGCCGATGTGCAGCGTCGTCGCCCACTCGCCCGGCTGCGGAGCCAGCGCACGCATCGTCAGCCAGACCATGGCTGCACCGATCAGCAGCACGGCCAGCAGCAGGCCGAGCACGAACAACAGGATCTTCTTCATCACAGACTCTCCACCACGGTGACCGCCTGCCAGGGGCCTTGCGACTGTCCCAGCGTGGCGGCCCAGAACCACGACGACGGATCGACGAAGGCGGTGCCGTCGACCGCTTCGATGCGCTCGCACACGCGCAGGCGCTGGCCGTCCACGCCGTCGGCCTCGAAGCAGCGCCACAGCCGCTGCTGCGGATCGCGCTCGAGCTGCGTGTGCGCGATGCGCCAGCCGAGGCCGCGGAAGCAGTCGGCAGCCGGGTGCAGCATGCGTGTCGGCGCCTCGACGCGGCGCATCACCAGCACGCGCGCGCCGTCGGAGAAGCGCGCGATGGCGCCGGGAAAGCGCGCCGCGAAACGCTGCTCGACCGCACTCATCGCCAGCGGGCGCAGCGCGCGGCCGTCCCACTGCCGTGGCCACTCGACGTGGCGCGTGATCGGCTCGGCATGCGACATCGGTGCGAACAGCGGCAGCGCGGCCGTCAGCGCCATCGCCAGCATGGCCAGCGCCGGCCAGTGCCTAGACCAGATCGACATGCGACCTCCTCGTCATCAGCGCAATCACCGCGCTGCACACCAGCGCCAGCGCGAGCAGGCCGATGCCTTCGTGCAGCGCACCCGCCAGCCCCAGCGGCCGCGACTCCAGCGCCACCAGCACGGTGTTGCGCAGCACGTTGCCGATCAGCACGATCGCGCCGACCGCCGGCAGACGGCGCAGGAAGGCGCCGTCGCGCAGCGCCACCAGCGCCGCCACCGCGCAGGCGCAGAACCACGCCATCCAGGCCATCTGCACACCCGAGCAGGGCGCATCGACGATGACCAGTTGCCCACGCACGAGCATCGCCGTGCCGCTGCGCTCGGCGGCGATGCCCACGCCCTGCAGCCCCCAGGCGCTGAGCTGCGCCGTCAGCACACGCAGCGGGTAGCCGCCGTAGTACTGCAGCGAGGCGATCCACGGCAGCGCCAGCAGCACCAGCCCGGCCAGCGGCAAGCGCGGCCCGCTGGCCGGCAGCCAGGCCATCAGCGCAGCGGCGAGCGACAGCGCGGCGAGCAGCGCGCAGGCCAGCGGCGGGGCGACCCACAGCGCCGCGTTGGCGGCCACGCCGAGGCCCGCGCCGGCGGCCAGCCAGCCGGTCTGCGGCGCGATGCGCAAGGTGTTCGCGCGCATCGCCACCAGCATCAACAGCGCGGCGATGGCGGCCAGGCCGAGCGGGTCGTCCGAGCCGTCCTGCACGCGCCGCGCCATCCAGGCACCGTGCGGCCAGAGTGCGGCGGCCTGCAGCGCGAGCCAGGCCACCGGCGACAGGTAGGACGGCCGGCAGGCGAGCGTCGCCGGCCCCGCCGCGGGCGCGCGCGGCAGCAACGACGCACCCATCACCACTTGCCCCGGCCCGACAGCGCCACGCCGACCAGGCCCAGCACCACCAGCAGCGACAGCCAGGCCGCCGGCTCCGGCGTGCTCGGCACCGCCGCGCCGACCTCACCCCCCACCGCCAGATTGCCCACGCCCTGCGGCAGCGGCAAGGGCTGGTTCACCGGCGCCGCAGCCTCGCTGGTGCGCACCACCTCGTCGACGGCGATGAAGCTGGTGTACTGCGTCAGCAGGCTGTAGTTCAGGCCGAGCGCGGTGATCGCCTCGCGCTGGCCGCTGCCGCCTTCCAGCGCCTCCTGGTCGGAGAGTTGCTGGATTCGGCTGCGTGCCCACAGGTGGCGCAGTGCCGACGCTTCCGCCTCCGGCGCGCTCACCGGCACGACTTCCAGGTGGTTGCCGATCGCCGCCGAGCCTTCCAGCACCAACTGGCCACGCGGCTCGCCGCGCCACTTGCCGTGGATGACCACCGGGCGGCCGCCGAGCACGTCGGGCAGCGCGTTCAGCGCGGCGGGTTCGACGTCGTAGACCTCCAGGCCCTCGAAGCGCGCCTTCAGCTGCGTCAGCACCGGCGCGTCGATCATCCTGCGCAGCCGCTCGGCCTGCGCCGCGGCCAGCTCCGGCTTGGTGACGATGAAGGGCTCGCCCTGGCCGGCGCGCGCGATGCCTTCGATCAGGTGGCGGTTCACCGAGCTGCCGATGCCGAAGGCGAACACGTTGCTGTTGCCGAGGTTGCGGCGGATCAGCTGGAAGACCTCGTTCTCCACCGTCACGTAGCCGTCGGTGATCACGATCACGCTGCGCGACACGTCGCCCGCCTTGGGCAGCGCGGCAATGCGCCGCAGCGCCGGCACGATCTCGGTGCTGCCGCCGCCGCGCTGCTGGTCGATGGTCGCGATCGCGCGTTCGATGTTGGCGCGCGTCGCCGGCACCGGGGAGGGGCTCAGCATCTGGCTGCTGCCGGAGAACAGCATCACGTTGAAGGTGTCGGTCGGCCGCAGGCTTCCGATCAGGTTGCGCAGCAGAACCTTGGCGGTGTTCAGCGGCTGGCCGTGCATCGAGCCGGAGATGTCGACGACGAAGACGTACTCGCGCGGGTTGATCTGCGCGGCGGCGATCGCCTTCGGCGGCTCGACCAGCGCGAGGAAGAAGTTCTCGCCACCGCCATCCAGGCCCTCGCCGCGAAACAGCGTCAGGCCGGTGGCCGTGCGCTCGCCGGCCAGGCGGTAGGACAGGATGAAGTCGCGGTTGGCGCGCTCGCCGCCGTCGTTCAGCGTCACCTCGGCCTGCGCCGAGCCTTCGCCGGTCACCTCGATGCCGTGCGACGACGAGCGCAGTTCCGACACCGGCAGCGGCGAGGCGAAGCGCACACGCAGGTCGAAGCCGGCGCGCGAGGCCGCGCCTTCTTGCAGGTGCGGCGTGGCCGGGAAGCTCGACGTGCCGCCGGCCGACGCCGGCCGGTGGTAGCGCGGGCCGACCACGGTCGGGAAGACGAACTCGTAGCGGCCTTCGGTGGGCGCCACCAGTTCGGTGTAGCGCAGCTCCACCTGAACGTCGTCGCCGGGCAGGATGTTGGCCACGTTCATCTGGAAAACGTTCGGGCGTTCCTGCTCGAGCAGCGCACTGGTCTTGCCCTCGCGCTTGGCCGTCTCGTGGCGGATGCGCGCGCGCTGTTTCTCCTCGATCTTCGCGTTCAGCACCCGGCCGGCCAGGCGCACCTGCATCGCATGCACCGCGGCGCCGGTGGCGCCGGGGAAGACGTAGCGCGCCTCGATCGGGCGTTGGCCCTCGTTGCGGTAGCGCTGCGTGACGGTGACGTCGGCGATCACGCCGGCCAGGCGCACCTCGACTTGCGTGGACTTCAGCGGCAGCGCATCGACCGACGGATCGCCCGCCACCTGGAAGTAGGGCCCCTCGGCCGGACGCGCCTGCGCATCGTCGGCAAAGGCGGGCGACCAGGCCACGCTGAGCGCAAAGGCCCACAGCGCGAACACGATGGCGATGAGCACCCGCCCGGTGCGCGACAAGGGCGCCAGCGGTTGGCGGAACAGCGGGAAGATCGGTCCTCGAACACGGCGCATGCGGCTTCTCCTGATGGCTTGCCGCACTCGGTGGCGGCACGGGGATCAGGATGAAAGTCGCCTGCGAAGGGCGTTCGAAGCGAATCGCGGCTGCGTGAAGTCGGCGTGAAGTGCGCAGGTACTCGGCTTGACAGCGGGCTCATGATGGGAAAATAATCCCAACAATGGCTACCGAGAACCAAATCCAGCTCGCGTTGAACGCCGCGGTGCTGAAGCTGCTGAGGCCGCTGTGCCGGCTGCTGCTTCGCCACCACGTGCCCTTCGCTGCGTTCGAGGAACTGGCCAAGCACACCTACGTGCAGGTGGCACTCGACGACTTCGGCATCCCCGGCAGGAAGCCGACGCTGTCGCGCGCCTCGATTCTGACCGGGCTGACCCGCAAGGACGTCACCCGCCTCGCCGCCGACACCGCGCCCGAGCGCGCCGCCAGCGACGAAGCCTACAACCGTGCCGCCCGCGTGCTGACCGGCTGGGCGCGTGACGCCGACTTCCATGACGCCGAAGGCCGGCCCATGGCGCTCGACCCGGTGGAGGGTCCGAAGAGCTTTGCCCAACTGGTGCGGCGCCACAGCGGCGACATGCCGGCGCGCGCCGTGCTCGACGAGCTGCTGCGCGTCGGCTCGGTTCGCGAGCGCGAGGACCGCAGGCTGGAGCTGGTCACCGCGGGCTACGTGCCGCGCAGCGGCGAGACCGAGAAGATGGGCATCCTCGGCGCCGACGTGGCCGACCTGATCGCCACCATCGACCACAACCTGCAGCACGCCGACACCGACCCGCGCTACCAGCGCAAGGTCATGTACCTGAACTACCCGGCCGACCAGCTGCCGGCGTTCCGCAAGCTCAGCAGCGCGCAGGCCCAGGCGCTGCTCGAGAAGCTCGACCAGTGGCTCGCCGAACACGGCGCGAAGCCCGGAGACGACCTGCCCGATCCCGCGATGCGCGTGGGCCTGGGCATCTATTACTTCGAGGAGCCGATGGCTCCCACCCCAGGGAAGGAAGACTGAGATGAACATCAAGCGACTCGCGGCCATGGTTACCGCCGCCGCGGTGGCCGTGCTGGCCGCCTGCGGTGGCGGCGGCTCCACCGGCGGCATTGGCGGCACCGGCAACAACCCGGATGTGGCGGTCGGCACCATCACGCAGTTCGGCAGCGTGTGGGTCAACGGCATCGAGTACGACACCAGCGACACGACGATCCGCATCGACGACAACCCCGGCGCGCAGAGCGACCTGCGCATCGGCATGGTGGTGCGCGTCGACGGCTCCATCTCCGGCGCACGCGCCGGCGAGATCACGGTCGACGGCGCCGTGAAGGGCTTCGTCGAGCAGGTCATCGACGCCAACCGCATGATCGTGATGGGCCAGCTCATCGAGATCGACAACACGACGCGCTTCGAGAACAACGTGCGTCCTGTCGTGGGCAACCGCGTCGACGTGCACGGCCTGGTCGCCGGCGACGGCGTGATCTCGGCCGGCTACATCGAGCGAAAGACGACAGCGCCGACGCCGCCCTTCGCCGTCAAGGGCGTGGTGAAGAACCAGAACACGATCGCGCAGACCTTCCAGATTGGCACGCTGACCGTCGTTTACGCCAATGTCACCATCAACGACATGCCGACGGGATCCTGGAACGGGCTGGAGGTGGAGGTCAAGGGCTCGAGCTGTGCGGCGGCGCCGGTATGCGGCACGCTGAACGCCAGCCAGGTCGAGCCCAATGGCATCGACGTCAGCGGGGCCGAGAAGGCGGAGGTCGAAGGCGTGGTGTCGGCAGTGACGGCGGGCGGCTTCACGCTCGGCGGCGTGCAGGTGGCGACCAGCGCCACGACGCGCTACGAAGGCGGCGTAGCCGCCGACCTGATCGTCGGCAGCAAGGTCGAGGTCGAAGGCACGGTCTCCGGCGGCAGGATCGCCGCGACCAAGGTGTCCTTCCGCGACGCCGTCCGCATCGAAGGCGATATCGCCTCGATCAGCGGCGACACGCTGACCATCGCCGGTGTCGGCGGCGTGAGCATCAGCGTGCCCTCGTTCGCCGAGCTGCGCGACGTGGCCTCGGTCGGCGACCTCGCGGTCGGCAACCACCTGCGCCTGCGCGGCAAGCTGGGCAGCGGCAACAGCATGGTCGCCACGCGGCTGGAGCTGCGTTCGGACACACCGGACGCGGACCTCGAGCTGCAGGGGCCGGTCACCGCCTTCGCGGCTGAAACGAGCGTCACGCTGCTCGGCGTCACGGTGCCGACGAGCGCGGTCTCGTCGTACCAGAACGCGAGCGGCACGACGATCTCGCGTGCCGCATTCTTCACCGCGCTGAAGGTCGGCACGCTCGCCAAGGCCAAGGGCGAACGCATCGGCGCCACGGTGAGCTGGAACGAGCTCGAACTGGAGAACTGAGGCCGGCGGCGTCGGCCCGCCCCGCTCAGAGCGGGCCGACCTGGTAGCCGACGCCGCGGATGGTCACGATCAGATCGGCGGCGAGCTTGCGGCGCAGGTTGTGGACGTGCACCTCGATGGCGTTGCTGCCCACGGTCTCGTTCCAGCCGTAGACCTCGGCCTCGAGCTGCTGGCGCGTGACGACGCGGCTGTGGCGACGCAGCAGCACCTCCAGCACGCGGAACTCGCGCGCGGTGAGCACGACCGTCCGGTCGTGCCATTGCACCGAGTTGTTCGAGGGCAGCAGCCGCAACGGCCCATGGACCAGCTCCCCCTCGGGCAGCCGGTCGACGTTGCGGCTGCGCCGCACGATCGCCTTGATCCGCGCCACCAGTTCGACGAGGTCGTAGGGCTTGACGAGGTAGTCGTCCGCGCCGATGTCGAGCAGCTGGATGCGGTTCTCGCGAAACCCGCGCGCGGTGATCACGATCACCGGCGTGGCGTTGCCGCCGCCGCGCATGTTCACCAGACAGTCGCGCCCGTCGAGCTCGGGCAGGCCGAGGTCGAGCAGCACGCAGTCGTACTCGTACTTGCCCGATAGCTCGAGCAGCTGATTGCCGTTGGTCACCCAATCGACGGCGTGGCCGTCGCGCAGCAGGTACTTGGAGGTCGCACGGCCGAGCTCGGCGTCGTCTTCGGCCAGCAGCAGGCGCATGAGTTGTTCTTCTTTGGTGGCAGAAATGATCTGCGTCATTTCATCAGCCCCGGCCCGCGCCGTGGAGCACTCACCCTAGGGGTCCCGGGGGTCGTTCCGCGCCCAAGTGGGGAATCCTCCCCGTTGGACCGTGCCGCCAGCTGCGCTGAAATCCGGCCTGACCATGCCTTCGTCCACCGTTCATCGCCTGCAGGCGGCAGCATTCGCGGCGGCCTGCGCCCTCGCCTGCGCGCAGGCGGCGCGGGCGCAGATCTACGCCGGCACCGGCGAGGGCGGCAGCATCGTGCTCAGCAACCACGCCAGCGACGCAGCGCCTACCCTGCTCGTTGCCGGCGATCCGGTGCCGAGGCCGGTGCAGGTGCCGCCGGCGGCCGCATCGGCTCCTGCGCCGGTGCGGCCGCGTGCGGCGCCACGCGATCTCGCCCCGGAGATCCGCGACGCCGCGCGCCGGTATGCGCTGCCCGAGGCGCTGCTGACGGCGGTGGTGGCGGTGGAATCAGGCTTCGACCCGAAGGCCGTCTCGCGCAGGGGCGCCAAGGGCCTGATGCAGTTGATGCCGGCGACCGCGCGCCGCTTCGGCGTGCGCGACGTGTTCGCGGTGCGCGAGAACCTGCACGGCGGCGCGGCCTACCTGCGCGTGCTGATCGATCAGTTCGACAACGACGTGACGCTCGCGCTGGCCGCCTACAACGCAGGCGAAGGCGCGGTGCTGCGCGCCGGCCGCCGCCTGCCCGACTACCCCGAAACGCGCGACTACGTGGCCCGCGTGCTCGCCCAGGCACCGCTGCGCTGACGGGGAACGACCCTACCCCGCGCTTCGGGGATGCCCGAGCCCGGTAGGGTGCCCCGGCATTAAGAACTGGTTAAGCCCCACCCCAAGAATCGACCGCATCGACAGGGAGGTCGACACGATGGCGGCAACGAGGGGGGGGCGGGCAACGCGGCGCCCGGGTGGCTTCACGCTGCTCGAACTGCTGGTGGTGATGGTGATCATCGGGCTGCTCGCGGGCATCGTCGCGCCGCAGTACTTCTCGCAGATCGGCAAGTCCAACGCCAAGGTGGCGCGCGCGCAGATCGAGTCCTTCGGCCAGGCGCTCGACCAGTACCGCCTCGACGTCGGCCAGTACCCCACCAGCGAGCAGGGCCTGATCGCGCTGCGCACCGCGCCGCAGCAGGCGGGGCGCTGGCAGGGCCCGTACCTGAAGCGCGACATCCCGGACGACCCCTGGGGCCGCGCCTACGTCTACAAGCGGCCGGGCCAGCATGGCGACTACGACCTGGTCAGCCTCGGCGCAGACGGCCAGCCCGGCGGCGAAGGCGAGGCGGCAGACGTCGTCTCGTGGTGACACGATGATCAAGCCCACCACCGCCCTGCTCGCCGAGACCTCCGCTGCGCGCGACAACCCGCGGCGCGTGCGGCGCATCGACGACGAGCAGTTCGCCCACGACCTGGCGCTGATGCTGCGCTCCGGCCTGAGCCTGCTGGAGGCGCTGCGCACCCTCACCGAGCAGGGCGCTGGGCACGACGTCGCGCCGCTGCGCGAGGTGCTCGCGGCACTGCAGCGTGGCGAGAGCCTGTCGCGTGCCATGCAGACCTGCGGCGCCTTCGGCGTGCCGCTGCTGGCCTGTGCCAAGGCCAGCGAGCTGACCGGCGATCTGGCCGACAGCCTGCAGCGCTTTGCCGCCAATGCCGCGCGCATCCGCGTGCTGCGAAGCCGCCTCGTCTCGGCCTGCGTCTACCCGGCGCTGCTGGTCGGCGTGACCTTCCTCGTCGTGCTGTTCCTGCTCGTCTACGTGGTGCCGCGCTTCGCGCTGGTGCTGGACAACACGGCGCAGGACGTCGCCCCGCTGTCGCGCGCGCTGATCCACCTCGGCAAGGCCATGCACGAGGTGCAGCTGCCGATCTGGCTCGGCCTGGCGGCGGCGCTGGGCGCCCTCGGTTTCGTGCTCTGGCGGCAGGCGCGCGCCGGCCAGCTCGCCGGCTGGGTGCTGCAGCAGACGGTTCGGCTGCCGTGGATGCGCCCCTACGTGCGCAGCTTCGGCCTGTCGCAGCTGTCGCGCAGCGGCGCGATGCTGATCCGCTCCGGCGTGCCGGCGCTGAAGGCGCTGGCGATGTGCCGCGAGCTGATCGCCGCCGGCGACCGCCCGAAGCTGGACCAGGCGCTGGCCGCCGCCACCACCGGCGCGCCGCTGGCGCAGTCGCTGCACGAGGCACAGCTGCTCGACACGCTGGCCTGGCGCGTGCTGCGCGTCGCCGAGGAGACCGGCCAGCTGCACGCCGCACTCGACCGCGTCGCCGACGTGCACGACGCGCTGCTCGAGCGTGGGCTCGAGCGGCTCGGGCGGCTGATCGAGCCGATGCTGATGCTGGCCATCGGCACCGTCGTCGGCGGCATCGTCGTGCTGATGTACGTGCCGATCTTCCAGATGGCCAGCAGCATCCGCTGAGGCCGCCGCCTGCAAATCATGAACGACGGCACCGCCATCGCAGCGCCCCACGGAGACGCCGCGCGCCACGTGCAGGACATGCTGACGCGCCTGGGCCAGCGCTTCGCGGCCGCGAGCCCCATGCCGCTGGACGGGCAGGACGCGCCGCCCCCCGTGCGCGAGGCGGCGATGAAGCGCTGGCTCAGCGAAGGCAGCGGCCTCACGCTGGCCGACCTGACGCACTGGACGCCGGAGCAGGCCGACGTCGAGCTGGTGCCTTTCAGCGCCGGCCAGCAACGCCTGTGCGTGGTGCTGCGCGACGGCACCGCGCTGCGCCACGTCGTGCTCGCCGATCCCTTCGACGCCGGCACGCGCATGTGGCTGGAGTCGCGCATCCGGGCGGCCGGCCACCCGCCCACCGTCTGGTACGTGGCCAGCGTGAACGACGTCGCCGCGTTCTATGCGCGGCTCGAGCGCGAGACGCGCGCGCTCGACGGCGCCGCCCGCGCCGAGGTCGACGGCGAGGCGCCGGCCGACGCTGCCGCCGACGTGCTGCAACTCTCGCTGGCCGGCATCAGCGCCGACGAGAGCCCGGTGGTGCGCTTCGTCAACGGCACGCTTTACGACGCGCTGAAGGCGCAGGCCAGCGACATCCACCTCGAATGCGCTGCCCGCGGCCTGGCGGTGAAGTACCGGCTCGACGGCGTGCTGCAGGCGGTGGCTCGCCCCGAGGGCCGCGAGTTCGCCGACCGTGTGGTGTCGCGAATCAAGGTGCTCGCCGACCTCGACATCTCCGAGCGCCGCGTGCCGCAGGACGGCCGCCTCAAGCTCAGCTATGGCGGCCGCGCGATCGACGTGCGCGTCTCGATCATGCCCAACCTCTACGGCGAGGACGCGGTGCTGCGCATCCTCGACCGCTACCAGCTCTCGGCCGAGGAGACGCTGAGCATCGAGCACCTCGGCTTCGACGCCGCCAACGCCCGCTTCATCCGCCGCCTCGGTGCCATGCCCTACGGGCTGCTGCTGGTCACCGGCCCGACCGGCAGCGGCAAGACGACGACGCTGTACGCCGTGCTCTCCGAGGTGAACACCGGCCAGGACAAGATCATCACCATCGAGGATCCGGTCGAGTACCAGCTGCCCGACGTGCTGCAGATTCCGGTCAACGAGGCCAAGGGCCTGACCTTCGCACGCGGCCTGCGCTCGATCCTGCGCCACGACCCGGACAAGATCATGGTCGGCGAGATGCGCGATGCCGAGACGGCGCAGATCGCCATCCAGGCCGCGCTGACCGGCCACCAGGTGTTCGCTACCGTGCACGCCAACAACGTGTTTGACGTGATCGGCCGGCTCTCGACGATGGGCGTGGACCCGTACAACCTGGTCTCGGCGCTGAACGGCGTGGTGGCGCAGCGGCTGGTGCGCATCGTCTGCCCGCATTGCAGCGTCAGCGAGCAGCCCGCCGCCGAGCGCCTCGAGGCCAGCGCGCTGCCCGAGGCGGCGCAGGGCTGGAACTTCAAGCGCGGCATCGGCTGCGCACATTGCCGTGGCACCGGCTACAAGGGGCGCCGCGCCATCGCACAGACGCTGGCGATGGACATCGGCCTGCGCAGCCTGATCACCGAGCGCGCCAGCCCGGCGCTGCTGCGCGACGCGGCGCGCGAACGCGGCCTGCGCACCTTGCGCGAAGCCGCGCTCGAACTCGTGGCCGCCGGCCAGACCACGCTGGAGGAGGCCAACCGTGTCACGGCCGTGGAAGAGTGAACTGAGCATCCGCCTCGGGCGCAGCGCCTGCATGGTGCAGCTGTGCGCGCCGTGGTCGCGCCGCGTGCTCGCCCAGGCGCAGGCCGAGGGAGCGGCGGCCGACGCGCTGCCTGCGGCGCTGGCCGCATTGCGCGCGCAGGGCCACGACCCGCTGCCCGTGCAGGCGCGCCTGCTGGTGCCCGACGAACGGGTCTACCTGTCGCTGCGGCCGGCCGCCGGCAGCTGGCGAATGGCACGGCAGGAGGCGAGCACGCATTTCGCCGCCGTGCTCGGCCGCCAGGATCTGCACGTGCAGGTGATGGCGCTGCCCGTCGGCTCGGCCTGGCTGGCCGCCGCCCTCGAGCCCGGCGACCTGCAGGACTGGCAGCGTGCGCTCGCCGATGCCGGCGTGCGGCTGGCCCACGTGCAGCTCGCGCTGCTCGACGACCTGCGCCGCATTGCCGCACAGGTGGCAGACGACGCCGTCGTCGCGCTGATGCGCGAGGAGGGCATGACGCTGTTGCGTGTCCAAGCCGGCGTGCCGGTTGCGCTCAGCTGGGAGCGCTGCGATCCGCGCGTGCTGCGCCTGGCCGAGCAGCGCCTGCTCGCCTTCCAGGGCGCCGGCGGCGGCAGCGACGCCATGCCGTTGTGGATGCTGTGCCGCTCACCGGCCCAGTGCGCGCAGTGGCAGGACCTGGCCGAGGGCCACCGGTGGACGCTGCTGTCGCAAGCCGACGCAGCGCCACCCGCGCCACCCGCACCCGCGGAGGTACCGGCATGAAGCGGCTGCCGCAACTCGACTTCCTCGCCGCCGCGCCGCGCCCCTGGCCCGGCATCGCCCTGGCCGCGGTGGCCGCCGTGCTGCTGCTCGTGTCGGCCCTGTCCGCCTGGCGCATCGAGCAGGACAACCGCCAGGCGCTCGCGCAACTGAACGAACGGGCGGCGCGCCTGCTGCCGCCGGCGCCGCGCAAGCTCAGCGAAGCGGAGCGCGTGCGCCACGCGCAGGCTGCGCGCGTGGCCGCCGAGTTGCGCGCGCCCTGGGCCGAACTGCTCGCCACCTTCGAGCAGCATGGCCACACCGACATCGGCCTGCTCAAGCTCGAGCCCGACGCCAAGGCCGGCGTGGTGCGCGTCACCGGCCAGGCGCGCAGCACCGCGGCACTGTTCGCTTACCTGCGCGAGCTGGAGGCGGACCCGCGGCTGGCGCAGGTCGCGCTGACCACGCACCAGACCGAGCGCGAGACGCCGGGGCAGCCGCTGCGTTTCGTCATCCAGGCCGGCTGGCGCGCCGCGCGCGAACCGGCGAAGGATCTGTCGTGAACGCCTGGCAGATCGCGTGGCAGACCGCTTGGCACACGGCCGCGCCGGCGTGGCGGCGGCATCTGGGGCGGCCGGCCTGGCTGGCGCTCGGCCTGCTGGCAGCCTGGCTGCTCGTGCAGTGGCAGTTGCGGCCGGCCCTGCTGCACGACCACGAGCGGCTGGCGCAACGCCGCGCTGCGCTGGCCGTCGCGCCGGCACAGCGCCCTGTCGGCGCGGTGGCCCAGCCGCCGCTGGCCGCCGGCGAGCTGCCATCGCCGCGGCAGCGCGGCCGCGACCTCGAAGCCCTGGTGGTGGCAGCGCAGCGCACCGGGCTGACGCTGGAGCGCGCCGACTACGCGATCGGCGCCGCGGCCAGCGGCGCGCCGATCCGCGTCGAGGCGACGCTGCCGCTGAACGGCAGCTATGCGGCCGTTCGCCGCTTCGTCGCCGAGGTGCTCAACGAGCTGCCGCATGCCGCGCTCGAGAGCCTGCAGCTCGAGCGGGCCAGCGCGCAGGCGCGCGACCTGCAGGCCACGGCGCGCATCGTGCTGTTCTACGCCGAGGAATCGCCGTGAAGCGGCGCCCGGTGCTGTTCACCAGCGCGGCGGTGGTCGGGCTGTGGTCGGCGTGGATCGTCATGCATGGCGACTCGCGCGTGGTGGCCGCCACCACAACGGCAAGGCCGGTGGCAATCCGGCCGGCACCGCAACCAGCGTCATCGGCCGGATTGCTGGCCGCGGCCACGCCGGCGATGCCGGCGCCGGCATCGAGCACGCCGGCTGCCGTCGAACGCACGCGCCTGGCCGAAGCGGCCGAGACCGACACCTTCGCCCCCCGCGAGTGGTTCCAGCCGCCGCCGCCACCCCCACCGCCCGCGCCGGCCCCACCTGCGCCGCCGCCTCCACCTCCGCCGCCTCCACCGCCGCCGAGCCTGCCCTACCGCTTCGTCGGCATGCTCGACGAAGGCGCCGCCGCGCGCCCGCGTGTCTTCCTCGCGCTCGGCGAGAAGCTGCTGGTGGCAGCCGTGGGCGACACGCTGGAAGGCGGCTTCCGGCTCACCGCGATCTCCGCCCAGGAGCTCGTCTTCGAACATGTCCAGAACCGCCACACGCTGAAGCTCGCCGTGGCCGCAGGAGCCTCCTGATGATCTCCACCCTACGCCTCGTCGCCCTGGCCGCTGCCCTGCTGCTGGCCGGCTGCGCTGCGCAGAAGCACCATGACGACGGCCTGCAGCAGATCCACGAGGGCAAGCTCGCGCCGGGGCTGCAGAGCCTGCGCAAGGCCAGCGAACTGGACCCGTCCAACGCGCGCTACCGTATCGACTACCTGACGCAGCGCGAACTGGCCACGCAGGCCATCCTCGCGCGCGCCGACGAGGCCCGCCAGGCCGGCCGGCTCGACGAGGCCGCACAGCGTTACCGCGATGCGCTGCAGCTCGACGAGGGCAACGAGCGGGCGCAGCGCGGCGCGCTGCTGGTCGCCGAGCAGCGCCGTGCCGACACCACCATCGCGCAGGCCGAGCGCGCCCTCAAGGCCGGGCATACCGAGGGCGCGCAGGACCTGCTGCGCCGCGCCGCGAAGGACCTGCCGGGCAACGCCAGCGTCCTCGCGCAACTGCGCGCCCTCGATGAGCGCATCGAGTCGGAGCGCGCCGCGCGCGAGCGTTCGCTGGCCGCCACCAGCGCGTTCCGGCGCCCGGTGACGCTGCAGTTCCGCGACGCCAACCTGAAGATGGTCTTCGAGGCGCTGTCGCGCACCGCGGGCGTGAACATCATCCTCGACCGCGACGTGAAGAGCGACCTGAAGACGACGATCTACGTGAAGGACGCGTCGGTCGAGGACACCATCGACCTGATCCTGCTGCAGAACCAGCTCGACAAGCGCGTGCTGAACAACAACACGCTGTTCGTCTACCCGGCGGTGGCGGCCAAGCAGAAGGAATACAACGAGCTGAAGGTGAAGAGCTTCCAGCTCAGCAACATCGAGGCGGCACACGTCGCCAACATCATCAAGTCGCTGCTCAAGACCAAGGACATCGTCACCGACGCGCGCAGCAACACGCTGGTGATGCGCGACACCGCCGACGCGATCGCGGTGGCCGAGAAGCTGGTCGCCGCCAACGACGTGCCCGACCCCGAGGTGATGCTCGAGGTGCAGGTGCTCGAGGTCTCGGCCGACCGCATGTCCAACCTCGGCATCAAGTGGCCCGATGCGTTCAGCGTCGCCACGCCGAAGACGGTGACCAACATCGGCGAGCTGAAGGCGCTCACGCGCGACGAGCTGCTGGTCTCGCCGCTGGGCATCGCGCTGAACCTGATGCTGCAGGACACCGAGACCAACATCCTGGCCAGCCCGCGCATCCGCGCGCGCAACAAGGAGAAGGCGCGCATCCTGGTCGGCGACAAGGTGCCGGTCATCACCAACCTGATCACCCCGCAGCAGGCCGGGCAGAGCTCGGTGATCACCGGCTCGATCCAGTACGTAGACGTCGGCATCAAGCTGGAGGTCGAGCCGCAGGTCTACGTCGACGGCGATGTCGGCATCAAGATCAACCTCGAGGTCAGCAACATCGCCAAGACCATCACCACCGACTCGGGCATCGCCTACCAGATCGGCACGCGCAGCGCGCAGACTTCGCTGCGCCTGCGCGACGGCGAGACGCAGGTGCTGGCCGGGCTGATCAACGACCAGGACCGAAGCACCGCCAGCAAGGTGCCCGGGCTCGGCCAGGTGCCGGTGGCCGGGCGGCTGTTCTCGTCGAACAACGGCAACGCGACGAAGAGCGAGATCGTGCTGTCGATCACGCCGCACATCATCCGCCCGCAGACGCTGCCCGAGGCGCGCCACGGCGACGTCTGGTCCGGCACCGACTCGGTGGTGCGCGAGAAGCCGCTGCGCCTGGACCCGATCGGCGCGGCACGCAGCGGCAGCGCCGCCCAGATGCCGGCGCTCGCGCCCAGCGGCGGCGCGACGACGGCACAGCCGGCGGCCGGCCCAAAGGCCGGCGGCGCCGGCGGCAGCACCATCCTCAACGCCGGCCGGCCGGCGATGGAGCTGGCTGCACCGCCCGCGGCCGGCGGCACCAGCCCGTCTGCCGAGCCCACCGCGCCCGCCGCGGGCGGCGCCGTGGTCGCTCCGGGCAGCGCCGCGCCGGTGGCCAGCCTCGGCGGGGGAACATCCGGCGGCGGCATCAGCACCTCGCCGCCGCCCAACCAGCGCCGCCCCGCACCGCCGTCGATCCAGCCCGGCCGCGCGCTCGCGCCGGCGGCGCCGAGCGCACCGCCCGGGATATCGCCTCCCGCACCGCCGCCGCCGGCGCCGGACGCCCGCTGAGAACAAGGCCATGCACAGCACCTGCCGCGGTTTCACGCTGATCGAGCTGGTCGTCACGCTCGCGCTGCTGGGCGTGCTGGCGATGCTCGCCGCGCCGATGACCGAGGCGGCGGTGCAGCGCAGCCGCGAGCAGGCCTTGCGCGAGTCGCTGCGCGAGATCCGCAGCGCCATCGACCGCTACCACGCGGCCGTCGAGCAGGGCCGCATCGCGCGCCGGCTCGGCGAGCCGGGCTACCCGCCGACGCTGGACGTGCTGGTCGAGGGCGTGCCCGACGCGCAGGACCCGAAGGGCGGCCGCATGTACTTCCTGCGCCGCCTGCCGCGCGACCCGTTCTTCGCCGACCGCAGCGCCCGCCCGGCGGCGACCTGGGGGCTGCGCAGCTACGCCAGCCCGGCCGACGAGCCGCGCGACGGCGACGACGTCTACGACGTGTACTCCACCGCCGCCGGCACCGCGCTGGACGGCACGGCCTACCGCGAATGGTGATGACCATGCCCCGCGCCACCCGTCCGTCGCACGGCTTCACGATGATCGAGCTGGTCATCGTGATGGCCATGCTCGGCCTGCTGCTGTCGCTCGCGCTGCCGCAGTACATGGCGACGCTGGAGCGCGGCCGCGAGCAGGTGCTGCAGTCCAACCTGGCGACGATGCGCGAGGCCATCGACAAGTACCACGGCGATCGCGGCCGCTACCCCGACAAGCTGGAGGACCTGGTGACCCAGCGCTACCTGCGCGCCATCCCGAACGACCCGTTCACCGAGTCGCCGACCTGGCTCGTGGTGGCGCCCGCCGACGCCGACAAGGGCGGCGTGATCGATGTGCAGAGCACGCTGACCGACCGCGACGGTCAGCCGCGCGGCGCCGCGCTGCCGATGACGGATGCGCCGGCCGAGACCCCGTCGCCGCTGGTCGCGCAGGAGGGCGGCTCCACGCAGGTGGTCAGCGTGACCGCAGGCGGCGCGTCGGCGCCCGCGGCAGGAGCGGCGCGATGAAGGCCGCGCGCAGCCGCGGCGTCGTGCTGATGGGCCTGGTGGTGCTGCTCGCGCTGGCCGGGCTGGCCGTGGTGCAGTTCGCCGAGTCCGCCGCCACGGCACGCCAGCGCGAGCGCGAGACGCAGCTGCTGTGGGTCGGCCGGCAGTACATGCAGGCGCTCGAGTCCTACCACCGCGCCACGCCAGGGCCGATCAAGCACCTGCCGGTCTCGCTCGATGAACTGCTGCGCGACAGCCGCTTCCCGAGCCCGGTGCGCCACCTGCGCCGGCCCTATGCCGATCCGCTGCAGCCCGAGGTGCCGTGGGGCATCGTCAAGCGCGGCAACCAGATCATCGGCGTGTACAGCCAGTCCGACGCCGAACCGCTGCGCCGCAGCGGCTTCGCCTCAGGCCTGGAAGCCTTCGAAGGCGCGACGCAGTATTCGGCGTGGCGCTTCCTGTTCGTCCCCCGCGCCATCACCGGCCTCGCGCCGGGCCGCCCGGCCACGTCGCCCGCTCCAGCCAACGCCGCCACGCCATGAGCCACCGCATCCTCGTCGTCGAAGACCACCCGCTGCTGCGCCACGGCCTGCGCGCGCTGCTGGCCACGCAGGCCGACTACCACGTGATCGACGAGGCGATCGACGGGCGCGAGGCGGTGATGAAGACCATCGCACTGCAGCCCGACCTGGTGCTGATGGATCTGTCGCTGCCCGGCGCCAGCGGCATCGACGCCACTGCGCAGATCCGCCGCCGGCTGCCGCTGCAGAAGGTGCTGGCGCTGAGCGACTACGACTCCGAGCTGCACGCCAGCGAGGCGCTGCGCGCCGGCTGCGTCGGCTGCGTGAAGAAGGACTGTGCTTCCGAGGAGATGCTGCTGGCGGTGAAGACGGTGCTGGCCGGCCGCCGCTTCCTTGGCCAGGACCTGGCCAGCCAACTCCTCGACGGCGTGCTGCATCCGGGCAAGAAACGCAGCGCCAACCCCTGGGACACGCTGTCCAGCCGCGAGCGCACGATCTTCAAGCTGATCGCCGAGGGTGGCACCAACCGCTCGGCCGCCGCTTGCCTGAACCTGAGTGCGAAGACGGTCGAGAAGCATCGCGCCAACCTGATGCGCAAGCTGCACCTGAACTCGGCGCTCGAACTGGTGCTGCTGGCGGTCGATCTCGGCCTGGTGCAGCGGCCGCGCCTGAGCACCGAGGTGTCGCCGGGCGCCCCCTCGGGCGTGCCGGCCTGAGCGGCCGCGTTCAGGGCCTGTCAGGGCTGCGGCATCCAGCGCCACTCGGCGCGGCCGTCGTGCAGCTCGGCCAGCCAGCTGCCCTTGGACGCGATGCGCTGGTCCGGGCCGATCGCCAGGCGCGGGTAGGGGCTCCAGGGCACGAGGTTCTCCAGCCCATGCTCGAGCAGCTCGAGCAGGTACTCCGGCGAGAAGCCGAAATCGACATGCGCCAAGCCCTCGCCGAGCACGGTGGCGGCCTGCAGCGTGCTGGCGGCGACGTCGGCCGGCAGCGCCGACAGGCCGTTCCCGCGCAGCCACAGCGTGGCGCGCTGCAGCTGGCGGTCGAGCGCCTCGCCGGTGCGCATCGGCGTGACGATCCAGCCGCGCGCCGTCAGCGGCAGCACGGCGTCGAGCTCGGCGCGGCCGAGCGCGTGCGTGCCGGGCAGCCAGGCCACCGGCAGCGCGAGCGGCGCGTCGCGCAGCCGCGCGGCGTGTGCCGGCGGCGCGAGCAGCGAGACGACCGCCTGCACGTCGTTCGCGCCCTTCGCGTCGTCGGTGCCATCGGCCACCGTGGCCAGCCCTTCGCGTTCGAGTGCGCTGCGCACGCGCCCGGCCAGTGACGGCGCATGGCCCCACAACTGCACGCGCTGCACACCGGCCTGGCGCAGCGCCCGCGCCGCGAGCCTCGCATCGGCATCGATGCCGGCGTGGTAGTGCAGGCTGTAGAAGCCCGGCGTCGGGCCGCCACCTGCCTCCACCAGCGGCAGCAGGCAGGGCAGCCGGTGGCGCGCGCAGAAGTCGTCCACCGGCGCCCATTGCGCTGCGCCGATGCCGGCCACCAGCGCATAGACCGGCGCGCGCGCCTGGTGCGCGTCGAGCTGCGCCGCCCAGGTCGACGGCTCGCCGTGCAGCGCCCAGTGCTCGTGCCGCCAGACGCGGAACTTGCGGTACGTCGCCATCTCGCGCGTGCGCGTGGCCTGCGCCGAGCGCTGCGCCTCCTGGCGCGACTGGCCGTTCTTGCGCTCGACGAAGCGCCGCAGCGTCGCCAGCATCGCGTCGCGACGCGCCGCGTCGGCGTCGGGTGTGCTGACGGTGGCGATGCGCAGCGTGTCGGCGCTCAGCCCCGCCGGCGGTGCCGACGAGAGCGTGCGCAGGTAGGCGCCGAGATCGGCCAGCGCGGTGTCGGGCCAGTCGAAACGCGGCATCGTGGTCGGCAGGATCACGCCGTCGGGCGTGCGGCCCTCGCGCAGCAGGCGGCCGAGCGCAGCCTCGTCGTACGCAGGGCGGATGCGCCAGCGCGAGGCCGCGGGGAAGAAGCGCCCGGTGTCGCGGTCGAAGGGCCGGAACAGCGTCGGGCCGGTGATCGGCGGCACCGCCAGGCCGCCTTCGAAGTTGCCCATGCCGCTCGGCCGGTGGCAGGGTGCGCAGGCGTCGTAGAGGCTGCGGCCACGCTCGGCATCGGCCGCCTTCGCCTGCGGCTGCACCAGCGCGGCGGCGGCCAGCAGCAGCGCGGCGAGTGCGCGCTTCACGCCGCGGCCGGCAACGCCTCGAGCAGCGCGGCCAGCTCGCCCGCGCTCGGGAAGCCTTCCACGCGCAGCCACGGCGCGCGCGCATGGCGGCGCATCAGCAGCACCGGCGGGTGCGAGGCCTTGCTGCCGCGGTAGACGTCGAAGTGCTTCTGCACGCGCAGCAGGTCGTCGAAGCGGCCGGTGTAGAACTGCCAGCCCGGTGCCGTGCGGAAGCCGCCGGCGAAGCGGCGCAGCTGCTCCGGCGTGTCGTTGTCGGGGTCGATGGTGATGCTCGCCAGCTGCAGCGCGCGGCCGCGCGCCAGCCAGTCGCGCTGCAACTGCGCGAGCACCGCGGTCTGCATCGAGCAGGTGGTCGAGCAGGTGGTGAAGACGAAGTTCAGTACCAGCGGCACCTCGTTGGCGAGCTCGCGGTCGAGCGTGCGTGCCTGGCCGGCCATCGTGGTCAGCGCAACCGCCGGCAGCGGCGCAAGCTGCGGGCGCGACAGCTGCATCTGCGCCACCGCGGCGGCCGCTGCGCGCCGTGGCAGCACGGCCCCGGCCGCGGTGCCGAGCAGCAGTGCCAGGCAACGCCGCCGTGGCGACGGAACTGCGGCCGGCGCCATGCTCAGGGTTGGGCCACAGGCGGCAGGCCGAGCGCGCGCAGCAGCGGCGCCGTCTCGCCCGGTGCGGCACGCAGCAGCGCCTCGCGCGCTGCCGGCGCCAGCTCGGGGCGGGCCTGGATCAGCAGGGCCAGTTCGCCGCTGATCAGCGCCGCCGCATACGAGGTGCCGGTGCCTGCGGTGGTCAGCGGCAGGCCGCCGGCCGACAGGTCGGTGGTGCGCAGCAGTTCGCCCGGCGCCATCAGGTCGGGATAGGGCCGCGCATCGCAGGCCGAGACGCCGCGGCTGGAGAACAGCGCCGGCGCGCCCGACGCGTCGAGCGCGCCGACGGCGAGCGCGCCGGGATTGTTCGCCGGGCTGACGCTGGAGTTGTCCATCGGCCCGCCGTTGCCGGCGGCGAACACCACGTGCATGCCGGCCGCACGCAGCCAGCGCAGGTCGCGCGCGAACTCGTCGTCGCAGACGCCCGGCCGGTCGCCCAGACCCCAGGCGTTGAGCACGATCTGCGGTGCGTCGGCGGTGCCGGGCTGGCCGTCGGGATCGAGCAGCCAGGCCATGATGCGGTGCAGCTGCGACAGCCGGCCGACGTTGCGGTCGTTGTAGATGCGCGCGGCGATCCAGCGCGACTGCGGCGCCGCGCCCAGCGTCTGCCCGCCTGCGCCGGTGCCGGCCACCAGCCCCGCGATCTGCGTGCCGTGGCCATGCTTGTCGACCGGCCGGTCGTGCTCGCCGTGCACGTCGAACCAGTCGGCGGCGCCGCCGCGGAAGCTGCCGGCCAACGCAGGGTGGCGCGCATCGATGCCGGTGTCGATCACCGCGACGGTGACGCCCTGGCCGGTCCAGCCGGCCTTCCACGCCGCCGGCACGCCCAGCGACTGCAGCACCGGCGAGGCCGGCAACTGCGCATCGAAAGCGGTGGCCTGAGCGGGATCGATCGTACGCACCTCGCCGCGGCACGACTTGGGCAGCCGCTGGCGCGGCGTCGGCCGGGCCGGCTTGCAGGGGTCGGCCACCAGGCGGCGCGACGGCGCGAGCAGGCCGAGGTCGTAGCGGATGCTGGCGATGTCGCTGCGCTTGGCCAGCTCGCGAATGTCCTTGGCCGGCAGCAGCGCCGCGATCGCGTTGAGCGTGACCAGCGGCGTGACCTCGCCGGCGCGACGCACCTGCAGGTCGAGCAGCAGGGGCGCCTGCAGCGGCGCGTTGAAGGCGCGCAGCGACTCGATCAACCGCCCCCCGCGCTGGCCCTGCGGCAGCGCCGCGACGCGCTGCGCGAGCACGTCGACATCGGGCTGCTGCGCCAGGCGCAGGATCACCGGGTAGGGCTGCGAGCCGACGTCGCGCGCCAGGCGCGCTGCCAGGTCGGGGTCGATCGTCGCGGCCTGCGCCGCCGCTGCGCAGCCGAGCACGGCGCACAGCGCCGCGGCACGCCCGCTACTGGACCAGGAGGCCACGGACTGTCGATTCGCCTGCATGGAGTGTCACCTTCTCGCCGGCGCGCAGCTTGCGGTCCGGGTTGGCAAAAAGCATGAAGTAGACCTTGTCGAGCTGCGCCGGCTGCTTGCTCGTGGCCGACTGGCGCAGCGTGCCGACCTTGGGCACCTGGGGGATGTAGAAGCGGTCGCCGGTGGCCTCGTTGACGAGCACCGGATGGATCTTGCGTTCGAGCAGCGCCTGCGCCTTGCCGATGTCCTTCACGCGGTAGCGAACGTCGATTAGGAAGTCGGCGCCGGACAGCCGCACGCCGACCAGCTCGACGCCGAAGTCCTCCATGCGCTGAGCGGGAGAACTGGCCGCGGGCGTGGCAGCCACTGCCGCAGCGCCCGGCTCTGCGGCCCGGACGGCAGCGGCCTGCGCGGCCAGCAGCACTGCGGCGGCGAGCCAGGCGCGGCGAAGCGAGAGACTTCGAACGAAATCGACCATGCCATGAACTCCTTCGGGCCATGGTGGCATCGCCTCCTGCGCGACGCGACCCCGTGGCCACAGGTTCCGGGGTCGCGCTCGCTTAGCCGCGCTTAAGTTGCGCGCCGGGCCCTTGCATCGATCAAGGCACCGTGCCGCCGGCGAAGTTGTCGATCCGCCCGCCCGGCGGCAGGAAGATGCCGACCCGGCCGCTGCCGGTGGCGCCGGCGATCGTCACGTTGCCCAGCGCGGTGGTGAGGTTGGTCGCCGTGGTCTTCCACACGTAGGCCGTGCCGGCCGCGTCGACCATCGCCGTCAGCGTGTCGCCGCTGGCGAAGCTGGCCGGGAACGACGCCTGCGTCGTGTACGTGCTGCCGTTGGCGGTCGTCTCGACGATCACCTGCGACGGCACAGCGGTGGTATAGCGCACACGGATCGCGCTGCTGTACCGGCCGGCGGTGTAGGTGCCGCCGGCCTTGAGCAGCAGGCCCGCCCCGTTCAGCGTGGTGTTCGCGAAGGTCATCGCGGCCGCCTGCTGGGTGCCGAAGACCGCCGGGCTCCAGTAGGCGTTGGCACCGGCTGCGCACAGGATCGCGGCGAGGCCGGAGTTGGTGCAGAAGGCCTGGTTCGCGTTCACCCGGATGCCGGCGTTGCCGAGCGTCACCAGCTGCTGCCAGCTGCCGCCCAACGTGTTCGCATTGCCGCGGTTGAAGCTGTCGAGCACGGTCAGCAGCGGGCGCGGCACGGCGATGCTGTCGCTGTCGGTCGCCGCGTTGTTGGCGCCGTTCGGGTCGACGAATCCGCTGGGCACCGCCACGCTGGCGGTGTTGACCAGGGTGCCACGCGCCGACGCGGCGAGCACGCCGTTGACGGTGAAGGTGGCGGAGCCGCCGACGCCGAGGTTGACGACCGCATTCAGGTTGCCGGTGCCCGACGCCACGGCGCAGGCGGCCGCGGGTGCGCAGCTCCAGCTCACCGACGAGAGGGTCGCCGGCAGCGTGTCGACCACCGTGGCGCCACTGACCGCCTGTGGGCCCGCGTTGGCGACCACGATGGTGTAGCTGACCGCCGCGCCGGCATCGACGCTCGCGAGGTTGTCGGTCTTGCTGATCGACAGGTCGGCAGAGGCCGGCTGCACGTTGACGATCACTTCGTCGATGGTGGTGAACTCGCCGTCGGCGGCGGTCAGCCGAAGCTTGTACTGGCCGGTCGTCGGGAAGCTCACACCGGTGCTCAGCGCCCCCGGCGCGGCGATGCTCACCGTACCGGGGCCGGAACCGCTCCAGGCCGCGGTGGTGGCGGCCGGCAGCCCGTCGTCCTGCACCGTGCCGGTGACCGTGGTCGTGCTGGTCGGGTAGGTGAGGGTCTGGTCCGCGCCGGCGTTGACCACCGGCGGGCGGTTCAGCGGCCCGGCCCGGTTGGTCATCGCGAAGCGCGCGACCTGCCCGCCGAGCGCGGAGCCGTCGCCGTTGTCGGTGCCGCCGCGGCGGTCGAACATCGCGCCGGCATGGCGTGTCTCGCCCACCGTGGCCGGGCCGGCGGCGACGATCGCCGCGTCGCTGGTCTTGCCGGCGGGCAGCAGCAGCGTGGCCTGTTCGCGCGGTGCGGCGTAGCGGTTGCCGTCCTCGGTGAGCAGCTGCCAGGTGCCGTCGGTCAGCATCAGCGTGCGCGACTGCAGCCCGGCGTTGGCCAGTCGCAGCACGACGCGCGAGCCGTTGGGCGCGCTGATGCCGATGTCCGAGGCGCTCAGGTCGTTGCCGTCGAACACCCGGCCGTTGACCAGGAAGAAGCGCGGCGCGTAGTTCAGCGTGCTGTTGCCGCCGGCTTTCCACTGCGCCTGGTTGCCGTCGCTGCCGAGGGTGCCGGCGATGGTCGCGTGCTGGGCCGGATCGATCTCCGACAGCAGCACTGTCGCATCGACGTCGAAGTTCGCCGCGGCATCGGCCGCCGGGGCCGGGTAGACACGTCGCGCGCCGGTGTCGACCGGCGGCGCATCCTCCCTGAGCAGGGCGAACAGGCCCATCTGCACCTGCACCTGCGGGTGCGTGCCGCTTTGCAGCAGGAAGCTGCCCGGCCGCAGGTTGTCGAAGGTGTAGGTGCGCGTCGCGCCCGGCTCGGTCTCGCCGGTGAACGAGCGCACGCGGCAGGCGAGCCGGTCGGCGGTCGACCCGGCAGCCGGATCGCAGCCCGGCCCGACCAGGTCGACCGCCGAGACCGGCGCGCCGCCGTCAGTGGGCAGCGGCTGGCCGGCGATGACCACCGAGGTCGGCACCGTCAGGCGATTGACCAGCGTGACGGCCAGCGTGGTGTCGCCGGCCGGCAGCGTGATCACCGGCGCCGCGGCGCTTGCGCGCAAGCCGCCGGCCGCCGTGCAGCTCGTGGCATCGGCGACCTCGCGATAGCCCCACATGACCACGCCGGCCGCGCCGGGCAGGTTCACGGCGTAGGGTTCGGCACACAGCGTCACCGCCGCTGCGGCCGCCTGGCCCGAGGCGATGGCCAGCAGCGCCGCCGTCGCCGCCTGCAGCAGCACCGCACGGTGGCCGCCCGTCTTGCTTGCGCTCTTCATGATCGCTCCCTGCTGCCGCTCAAGGCTGACCGGCGTCGATCGTCACGCCGTGGGGCTCGATCACCATCATGGTCATCATGCCGCCGGGGAAGATGCCGCCGTTGACCACTTCGCGCTCGTTGTGCGAGTGGAACATGTGGAAGTACGCACCCGAGGTGTTGGCCGCCCCCGCGCCGACCGGGCGGACGCCGAAGTCGCCGAGGTAGGGGCTGCCGCTGTAGAACTCGCCGTAGGCCAGCTCGAACTCCGACGGCAGCTTCACCGGGATCGGCTTGCCGATGTCGCTGGCGAGCTGATGGCGCTGCTGCGCCGTGTGGCTGCAGTAGTCGGGCGCCGCGGTGTTGAGCTGCGCCGGGTTGCACAGCTTGCCGTAGACGTCCCAGCCGAGCCCGGCGCCGGTCCAGCTCCAGATCGCGTCAAGCGTCTGGCCCGGCACGACCTTGATCGTGTAGTCGGAGAAGGCGAGGTTGGGCCCCGCGCCAGGCGCGCTGCCGAGCATGCGGCCGTCACGCGCGATCGCCCACGAGTTGTTGCCGTGGTGGTGCATCGGGTGCAGGTCGGTGCCCGCGCCGATCATGCGCAGCAGCATCTTCTCGCCCGGGTGCAGCCGCGGCAGCGTGTTGTAGGGCTGGTGCGGCAGCTCGGCGGCGAAGTTCTTCGCGAACACGTCGGGCGAGGTGCGGCCGTTGAGCGTCCAGTACTTCGGGAAGCGCTTGGACATGTCGGCGCTGAACAGGCCTTCGGAGGTCGGCGTGTAGCCCGCACCGGCCTTGAACGCGTTCACCTGCTCGGCCACGATCTGGTGAATGTCGGAGTCGATGTCGCCGACCACGAACAGCGTCTCGCGGTCGTAGGCCGTGCCGGCGTGGTCATAGGCCCACTTCGAGCCGGCCAGGTTGCTGCTCGGGTAGACGATCAGCGCGCCGACCAGGCCCATCTCGACCTGCAGCGCCGGCTGCGTGCCGCTCTGGTACAGGTAGGTGCCGGGCCGCGTCGCCGTGAAGCTGTAGCTGACCGTCTGGCCGGGCGCCGCTTCCTGCGCCAGCACGCCGGCAACGCCGCCGCTGGCCGCCACGCCGCTCTGGCCGGGGAACAGCATCGAGCTGCGCGTCGGCAGGTTGTTGGTGAAGTTGATCGTCACCGTCTCGCCCTGGTTGACGATCAGCGTCGGCCCGCTGATCTGCATCAGGCCGGTGCCGCCGGAGCCGACCGCTGCGCCGTAGCCCCACGAGTACACCTGCACGCCGTCGGCCATGCTGATGTGGCCCTCGGCGGCGAACAGGTCGAAGCTGCGCGTGGCGCCGCTCGCCGTGCCGCCGACGCCGACGATCGCCGCGCCGGCGTGGGCACCGGCCAGTGCCATCGCAGCGGCCAGCAGCCAGCGCCGGGCGCGTTGAAGGATGTGGTTCGGGCTCATGGTGGGGTCCTCCCGGTGGCTGGTCTCACTGCAGCACGAAGGTGGTCATCAGACCGCCGCGGTCCTCGCCAGCACCGTTGCTCAGCAGGTTCAGGTTGGTCGTGTAGAGGTAGTAGGTACCGGGCGGCTTGCCGCGCGTGTCGATCAGCAGGTCGATGCCGTCGCCGCCACCCAGCGTCACCGAGGCGGTGTCGTGCGCCCAGCTCTGGCCGCCGGGGCCGCGCGCGATCGCCGCGCCGCGGCCGACGATGCGCATCGGCAGGCCGAGCGCGGTGAAGGTGTAGTAGGCGTCGACGCTGAGGTTGGACAGGCGCAGCAGCACGCGCTCGCCGGCCGTCGCGCGCAGCACCGCGTGCAGCTGCTGCGACAGCGCCGGCGCGTCCGGCGCCTGCGGCATGTCGGCGGGGTTCTCCAGCGTGGTCATCGGGTAGCCGCGCCCGTTGATCTGCGTGAAGTCGCCCTTCAGCTCGAGGAAGGGCAGCGGCTGCACCAGCTCGTGAAGCTCGTGGAAGTTCGAGTCGACCGCGCCCATCTGCAACGTGAAGGCACGGTCGTAGCCGGTCGAGCCGTCGCCGTCGTTGTAGGCGAACTGGGTGAAGGTCTTCGCCGCAGCGGCGTCGGTCATCGCGCTGCCGTCCTGCCGCGGCAGCACGTTGAGCATGCCCAGCATGCCCATCTCCATGTGCTCGGTGGCCTCGACGTGGCAGTGCCACATGAAGGTGCCGGGATCGTTGACCTTGTAGTAGTAGGTGAAGGTCGAGCCCATCTGCACGGTGGCCGAGCCCTGCGGCACGCCGTCGAAGATCGCCGAGGCCTGCGGGTAGCCGTGCCAGTGCACCGAGTGCTGGTCGAACAGGTCGGGCCGGTGGATCATGCCGACGTTGGTCAGCGACAGCCAGACCTCGTCGCCCTCGCGGAAGGTGAGGGTCGGCGCCGGGAACTTGGCGTTGGCGATGCCGTTGATCATCACCTCCTCGTCCTTGCCCTCGGCCGGCGCAAAGCCGAAGCCGTACGACTGGCGTCCGTCGCCGAGCACCTGCCAGCCGTCGCCGGCGACCACGTGCACGCACACCTGGCGGTGCTGCGGGTCGCCGGCCGTGCCGGCGCCGACCTGCCGCGAGTGCAGCGTCAGGCCGGTGGCCGCGTCCGTGTCGTGCGTGATGCCCGCCGCCTCGATGTCGAACGGGCACTGCGGGTAGACACCGGCCACTGCGGCCGGCACCACCAGCATGCTGGCCAGCGCCGCGAAGAGCTTGCTGAACGGGTTCATGGTGTTCTCCCTGCCTGCTTATTGCGCGAGCGCGCCGCGGACGAAGTTGCCGCTGTCACGCAGCACGCCGTTGCGGTCGCTGGCCAGCTTCGGCCACAGCAGCGTCACGCCGCTCTGGCCGAGCGAGAAGTGGCCGCCCGGCGCCGCGACGGCAGCGGTCGTCGGGTTGTAGGTGCCGAAGTCGACCCAGCTGCCGCCGGCGAGGCCGCCGCGCGTCAGCGGGCCGAAGCGCACGTCGATGAAGTTGCCGCCCTCGTCGAACGCCGCCGCGGTGGTGGCCACGGTCGGCTCCTGCACCTCGAGCACCGGGGCGCCCTTGGGGATCGACTGCTCGAGCGCGACCATCAACTGCCTGAGCGCGCCGTTGCTGCCCAGCGCGTAGGCGCTGCCGAAGTCGATGCCGGGCACCGCCACGTCGCCCTGCGTGTTGTTCGCACCTGCCGCCGTGCCGTCGCCCGCGTTCAGCGCGGAGAACACCGAGTGGCTGCTGTTCAGCGTCGGGTCGGGCGTGGCCGCCGGGGCGAACAGCACCGCCACGTCGTTGCCGGCCCGCGTGGCCAGCGCCGGGCCCTGCAGCCCGAAGCAGGGGCTGCCGTTGGCGGTGTTGTAGGAGCAGGTCGTCTGGTCGATGGCGTAGTCGATCTTCCAGTTGAAGCTGCGGTTGCCCAGCACCACGCTGTTGACGATGCGTGCCTCGGAGAACCAGCGCGCCTTGCCGGCCAGCCCCTCGCCCACCGCGCCGAAGGTCGCCAGCCGCGCCAGCAGCCCGGCCGAGTGGCCGTAGGCGGCGATGCCGGCGCCGTTCTGCACCACCGACTCGGCGATCACCAGGCAGCCCGGGTCGCCCAGGCCCTGCGCACAGTTCGAGGCCTGCGTCGGGCTGGTGCTGCCCTGGAAGGCGCGCGCCGCGGTGGCGTAGCTGTCGTTCAGCGCGACGGTGTTGTTGACGATGTTGACGTTGGCGGCGTCCTGCAGCGAGATGCCGCCGCCGGCCACGCCCGCGCCGTTGTTGACGATCACGTTGTTGAGGATGTCGACGCGGTTCCAGCTCAGCGGCACCGGCACCAGCACGTCGTTGCTGCCGTTGACGCCGACCAGCGCGATGCCGCCGCCGTCGCCCGCACCGGCCAGGTTGCCCTGGAAGGTGTTGTTGATGACGGTCACGCTGCCGGTGCCCAGCGCGATGCCGGTGTTGGCCGGGTCGACGATGCCGATCACGGCCAGGCCGCCGCCCTGCACCGACTTGGCCTGCGAGAACGCCTGGTTGAAGCGGAACTGGTTGTCCGACACCGTGCTGGCGTAGCTCACCAGTCCGGCGAGTTCGCTGCG
Organism: Variovorax sp. YR752; assembly: GCF_943372545.1. Classification (NCBI taxonomy): domain Bacteria; kingdom Pseudomonadati; phylum Pseudomonadota; class Betaproteobacteria; order Burkholderiales; family Comamonadaceae; genus Variovorax; species Variovorax sp. YR752. The sequence goes on from NZ_CALRZC010000040.1 coordinate 36,136, forward strand.
GTTGTCCTGGTCGATCAGCGTGGCCGTGCCGGCCAGCGTGATGAACGCGTAGTTGCCGCTCTGGCCGTAGTGCGCCATGCCGCCGCCGTCGCCGGTCGAGAAGTTGCCGGCGATGTAGTTCTGCGCCACGCGGTAGCCGCGCGAACCCGTGTACATCGAGATGCCGCCGCCGCCGCCAGCGGTGTCGCCCGCCAGGTTGCCGTTCTTCAGGATCTCGTTGTGGTGGATGTTGACCAGCAGGTTGTTCGAGTCCACCGGCAGGTCGGCCTGGTCGAGGTCGGCATGGCCGATGCGGATGCCGCCGTTGTAGAGGCCCTGGTTGCCGACGATGCGGTTGTTGGAGATCTGCAGCTGGACGGCGTTGCCGTTGGCGACGATGCCGCCGCCGGTGTCGGCACCGGTCACGGTGAAGCCGTCGATCTGCAAGGCGAGCACCGGCGAGTCGGCGTTGTTCGGGTTGCCCGGTGTCGGGTCGGCGTAGAAGGGCCCGTTGGCCATGCGTCGCGCGTTGCCGGCCAGCGGCCGCTGCAGCACGAAGAAGCCCGAGGCCTCTTCGGAGGCGAACAGCAGCGGCGCGTTGTCCACCGTGTCGCCGCTCAGGCAGGCGTCCATCGTCGCCGGCACGGCCTGGCCGGGCAGCAGCGCGGCGGACATGCCCTGCGAAAGCACCAGGTCGCAGGCCTTGCGGCGCCACGCCGCCTGGCGCACGTAGTCGGCACCCATCGCCGCATTGACGATGGTCGCCGGCGCGCCGTAGCCCTGCACGCGCACGCGCTTCCAGACGATCGGCGCCTCCTCGTAGAGGCCCGGGCCGACGGTGATCAGGTCACCGTCCTGCGCGGCGTCGATCGCCGCCTGGATGGACGCGAAGTCGTAGCCGCCGCCCTGGCCGACGGTGATCGGCCGGACGCGACCCGCCGGCATGTTGGCGGTGCCGGCGTGCAGCGTCGCGCCGCGCACGCTCTTGCGGCCATTGCCGCGCTGCACCTCGACCGTGCCGCTCACGCCGGCCGGCACGGCCACCGTCAGCACGTCGTAGCTCCAGCCCACGTTGGCGGCCGGAATCTCGCTGCCGCCGATGAAGACGCGGCCCGAGTCGGTGCAGGCGCCGGCGCTGTCGCGGGCGCAGAAGCCGTAGTCGCGCAGGATCGTCTTCGGCGCGGCATTGGTGCCCGGTGTGCCGAGGTCGTTCTGGTCGTAGGCCGGGTTGTTCACCCGCGTCTGGCCCATGCCGATGATGCGGATCGTGCCGCCGCCGGCCGGCACCCACGGGCCGACGTCGCTGCCGGCCACCTGGCCGGTGACCATCTTGACGCCCGGCGTGCCGTCGGGCTGCTCGACGTCGAGCGCGTACTGCGACGGGCCGGCGAAGGCCGCGATCGGCAGCACCGGCGTATCGAGGTAGGTCGTCTTGCCGGGCAGGTACTGGAAGGTGTAGCAGTACTGCGTGTACTGCGGGTTGTAGTGCGGGTCGATCACCTGCGCGCCGGTCGCCGGGTCCTTCATGGTCGGCGAGTTCAGGCACACGTTGACCATGTTCGGCGCCACGCCCGAGGGCATCGGCACGTTGAACGCGAAGGTCGACGGCACGAGCGCGTTGTAGGTGCCGTAGCGGTCGGAGTAGACGCGGTTGATCTCGTTGCCCGCGTAGTCGCGGATCGAGACCGGCATGAACGGCGGCGCGTACTTCTCGCCGAAGCTCGGCGAGTACGGGTCGAACTCGTTGGCCAGGTCGTCGAGGATCATGCCGACGATGTGGCCGGCCACCGGCGTGCGCGTGAACATGTGGAAGTCGGCGAACGGGTTCAACCCCGGCGCGACGACGACCAGCTTCTTGTTGCAGTACGGGCGGCGCGCCAGCACGGTGGTGCCGTCGGCCGCATAGCTGTCGCGGAAGCGCGCCGGGATCTCGACGCCCTCGAACAGGGTCAGTGCCCCGGGGACCAGGTTCTGCACCCCTCCGGTGACGAAGGGCAGGCCGTTCTCGTCCAGCGCCTCGTCGCGCGAGCCCAGGCACTCGGCCGGGTTGGCCAGCGTGCCGGGGACGAGCAGGTCGCCGAAGTCGACGTTCTTGTCCTCTTCCTTCTGGTGCTCGTAGCCGTAGGGCGCCACGCCCTCGACCATGTAGCGCCCCGGCGGCAGTGGCACCGGGTCGACGCTGTTGGCGCGCGCCGGATCGGCGTTGCAGCTGCCGTCCGCGGCCAGGCCGGCCGGGCAGTAGTCGACGAAGCCGAAGCCACCGTCGAACACGCCGTCGCGCACCTGGTTCCAGATGCGCATGCCGTCGTAGCAGCGGCTCTGGTTGGTTCCGGTGGCAAAGCTGTTGCCGGCGCGGTCGACGTAGGGCAGCGGGTCGACGCAGTTCTGCGGCATCGCGTTGTCGAAGCTGTCGGTGCCGGCGATCTGCACCGCATGGGCCAGCGTGGCAGCGCTGGGCTCGACGATGCTGCCGTCCGGCGCCACCACCTTGTTCTGGTTGTTCAGCCGGTACAGGCGGATCTCGACGTTCGGGATGCCCGGCTCGTTGTTCTCGGGCGTGGCGAACTTCGGATCGAACTCGGCACGCGTCGAGGCGTAGTGCACGACGCCGGTGATGCCGCCGTGGTCGTTCGGATCGCTCGGGTTGTATTCGCTCTTGCCCCAGTGCACGACGTTGGTCTGGCCGAGGAAGCCCTGGAAGTTCTGCAGCAGGTTGGCCGAGCTCGGCGCCACCGGGGAGCCGTCGGGGTTCCTGCCGCCGAAGATGCGCCACGGCTGGCCGGCGTTCTCGGGCTGGGCTTGCGGCGTCAGGAGCGAGTCGGGCCACAGCGGCTCGACGCCACCGTCCGCGCGCAGGCCGCGCAGCGTGCCGCCGGCGTTGGCCACCGGGCCGCCGTCGTCGGAGATGATCGTCGCGCCGGTGGCCTTGAAGCGCGCGAAGTCTGTCTCGGCGACCATCCAGTTGAAGAACGGGAAGACCTCGGCGAACTCGTAGTAGCCCTCGTCGTCGGTGACCGTCGAGTTGTAGATCGAGCCGTCGCGGAAACGGATGTTGACGACCGACTGCGGGATGCCGGGCTTGGCGCTGCCGGCGGCATCGATCGGGAAGCCGGTGCCGTCACGGTCGTAGAAGACCTTGCCCTGCAGGTTGGTGAACCAGTTGAATACCGGCACGTCGTGCAGGTCGAGGTTGGAGCCGTCGGCCGGCATGACGAACTCGAAGTTCGCGATGACGTTGTCCAGCGGCTCGTCCCACACGGCGAGCTGGTAGCGCTGGCCGGCCTTCAGCCCGCTGATCGCGAAGCGCCCCTCCTCGCCGGCCACGTCGCTGCAGGAGTTCGCGTACAGCGTGCGCCCCAGGCCCACGCCGGCGGCGATCTCGTTGAGGCCGACCCAGCAGGCCGACATCGGCTTGCCTGAGTGGAAGCGCACGCCCGGCGGGCGCGACATGTGCGTGCTGACCACCTTGCCGCTGACCGACGCCGCGCCGCTCAGGCCGCTGGCCGAGGTGTCCTTGAAGCGGCGCACGAAGCCGTGCCAGACGTGATGCCCCGGCGGCCCGAATTCCTTGAAGAAGGCCGGTTCGCCGGACTTCACCCAGGCGTCCACGCCCCAGGTGCCCTCGATCGTCGTGGTCTGGTGCCACTTCGACTGATCCTGGCCGTGGATGGCCGGGGCGATCTCGAAGCCGTTGTCCCACACGACCTGGTCGGTGCGGGTGCGCTGCGCCGCCGTCGGCACCCAGATCGGCACGTTGGTGGGGTTGCCGTTCGCGTCGGCGAAGTTGCAGCGCTGCACGCTGGGCATCTGCGGCGGCGCGACCGAGAAGACGGTGTACTTCGCCGGCGACAGGTTCTTGATGCGCACCACGCCGTTGCGGTCGGTCCACAACTGGTTGGCGCCGAGCCTGGCTACCATCAGCGAGCCGTCGGCGTTGTAGCGCGGCGAGCCGTCGGGGTTGAGTGCGTACTCCGTGCCCAGCGGGTTGCCGAAGGTGTCGGTGGCCACGCGGCCGCCCGAGGCACCGTAGGCGCCGCCGGCCTCGAACATCTGCACCTCCCAGCCGCACAGCGGCGCCTCCTGCACCCCCGGCGCATCGGCCGAGCCGTTGATCGGCGCGTTGTCCTCGAACACGAACACGGAGATCTGCGCCGTCTTGAACGGCAGTGGATTGACCGGCACGACCACGTCCGGGTAGGCGCCCGCCGCATCCGCGCGGATCGGCAGGCCGTTCATCGTGTAGCCGGTGGCGGTGGTGCCGAAGCTGGCGTTGTCCGGCATCACCGACACGTAGTAGCGCTTGCCGGGCTCGCTCGGGTTGAAGCTCACCACGCCGCCGGCGCTGCTGTGGCCGACCTGCACGACCCGCGTGTGGCTGCGGTGGAAGCCGAGCGAGAGCGTCGGGTCGCCGCTGAGGCCCGTCACGTCGGGCACGACGTCGTAGGTGGCGTCTTCCTCGATGGTGTAGCGGTAGGCGTTGACGTCGACACCGTCGGTGCCGCGCACGCGTATCTCCATCGCCTGCGCCGAGGCGAGGCCAAGGCACGACAGGCCGAGCAGCACGCGGACGATGCTGACCGCGGCATGGTTCCAGAGCGCGCGAGTGGACGGTGATTCCATGGTTCCCCCTACTGACCATGAACCGTGGCCCGCAGCGGGTCCGGTTCCATTGCCTTCGGGGTCACTCTATGGACGTGCCCGATTGCTGCGTCGGGTGGCGCTCCTGCTCTTCGCGGTAGGGAGCCCCCCCATCACCCCCGGATCGCGGGGGACGCTGCGCGGCGTGTGCGGATCTGCCTTAGCGCGGCTTAATCGCCGCCCCCGTCGCAGCGGATTTCCGCGACTCCGGGGTCGCCGCAGGCAGGCGCATTGATGACAATCGCCGCAAACAGTTCGAAGCGAGCGACCGACTCCGATGCGCATCCTGATGGTCGAAGACGACACCCTGTTCGGCGGTGCGCTGCACAAGGCACTGCTGCGCGCCGGCTACGCGGTGGACTGGATCCAGTCCGGCCGCGAGTTCGTCGCCGCCATGCGTTCGGCCGAGTACGGCTGCGTGCTGCTCGACCTGAACCTGCCCGATCTCAACGGCGAGGAGTGCCTGCGCACGCTGCGCGAACGCAACCCGGGGCTGTCGGCGATTGTCATCACGGCGCGCGGCGGGCTGATCGACCGCGTGCGCCTGCTCGAGCTCGGCGCCGACGACTACCTGACCAAGCCGGTCGACCTGGACGAGGTCACCGCGCGCGTGCGTGCCGTGACCCGGCGCGCGCAGCTGGCCCAGTCCGGCGGCGCCAGCGTGCTCACGCACGGTGCGCTGAAGCTGCAGCCGGCGCGCCGCACCGCCACCTGGAAGGGCAAGGTGGTGCCGCTGACCAACCGCGAGTTCTGGCTGCTCGAGACGCTGGTGCGCAAGAAGGGCCAGATCCTGTCGCGCGAACGGCTCGAGGAGGCGCTGTACGGCTGGGGCGACGAGGTCGACAGCAATGCGGTGGAGGTCTACATCCACCACCTGCGGCGCAAGTTCGACCCGGCGCTGATCAAGACGGTGCGCGGGCTCGGCTATCACCTGGGTGCGGAGGTCGGCGATGAAGTCGAAGGTTAGGGATTGGTCGCTGCGCACCCGCTTGCTGCTGATCGCCGCGACGGCCAGCCTGGCGACGCTGCTGGCCGGCGGTGCGGCCATGTACTGGGCAGCCGGCCACGAAGACCAGCGCCTGCTCGACTCGCGCCTGGAGGACCTGGCGCGCACCGTGCTGTCGTTCTCCGAGCACGAGATCACCGAGATCCTCGGCGACGGCCGCACCGAGCTGATGCACGCCGAGACGGCAGCCACGCTGGGCTCGCGCTACCGCTACCAGATCTGGACGCGCCACGGCAACATGCTGCTGCACAGCTACAAGGCCTCGCCCCACGAGCCGATGATGCCGCTGCGGCAGACCGGATTCGTCACGGTGCCGATCGACGGCGATGACTTCCGCGTCTACGCGATGGAGGGCAACGGCGGCGAGATGGTGATCCAGGTCGCCGAGCGCCTCGCCGAACGCGATTCGGCGATCGGCATCGTCGGCTTCTACTTCTTCTCTTTCCTGCTGCTGCCCTTCGCGCTGGTGTTCACTGTCACGTGGTGGCTGATGAGCCGTTCGCTGCGTGCCATCGACGCCTCGGCGGCACAGCTCAGCGAGCGCAGCCCGATCGACCTGACGCCGCTGGTGGCCGAGAACCCGCCGGTCGAGCTCAAGCCGATGATCAGCTCGATCAACGCGCTGTTCGAGCGCATCAACAAGACGCTGTCGCTCGAGCGCGGATTCACCTCGGTGGCGGCGCACGAGTTGCGCACGCCGCTGGCGGGCCTGCGCGCGCAGGCGCAGATCGCGGCCACCGCGCATTCGCCGGAGGAACTGGCCGAGGCGCTCGCATCGGTCATGAAGGGCGTCGACCGTGCGGCGCACCTGCTCGATCAGCTGCTCGACCTGGCGCGCATGGAGAGCGTCGCGCACCAGGCCGACGGGCTCAGCCAGTCGGTCGACGTGGCCGTCGTCTACGAGAGTGTGCTGCGCGACCTGGGCACGCTGGCCGAGCGTCGCGGGCTCAGGCTCGAGTCGGCGTTCGTCGAGCGCCGCATCGTCGCGATGGAGCTGGGCATGCTGCTGCTGGTGCGCAACCTGCTGGGCAATGCGATCCGCTACACGCCGGCAGGTGGGCAGGTCAGCATCAGCACGCGCCGCGAGGGCGACTCGGTGATGCTGATCGTGGACGACTCCGGCCCCGGCATTCCGGCGGAGTCGCGCAGCCGCGTCTTCGAGCGCTTCGATCGCCTCGGCGCCCAGGGCAGCGAGGGCGTCGGTCTGGGCATGTCGATCGTGCAGTCGGTCGTCGTCGCCCACCACGCGATGATCCGCCTGCTCGAATCCCCGCTGGGTGGGTTGCGCGTGCTCGTGCAGTTCCCGCCTCGCCGCGCCTGACTGGCACCGCGCCCGTCTTCATGTTTCTTTAAGGCTCGCGCTCCAGACTGCGCGGCAGGCGCCCTCGCCAGGCCACGGGCAGTCCGGGGCCGGCGACGGCATGTGTGGTGATCGGCCGGCCTGCCATGGACAACGACTGGATAGCTGCGGCGCGTCTGCATTTGACGCACGAGACGATGCCGGGCGTCGGCCGCAGCATGCGGCTGGCAACGCCCTGGCCCGGCCGGAGCGTGCCGGAGGCTCCCTTGCGTTTCCTTGTGCTGAGCCCCGATGACACGCTCGCGGCGAACCTGACCGCGGTGCTGCGCGCGGCCGGCCACGAAGCCGTTCGGCTGCGCAGCCTGCCCGATGTGCACGAGCCCCTGCCGCGTGCCGATGCCGTGCTCGCACAGCTGACGGGGCCGGCGCTCGACGGCGCCGACCTGTCGGCATCGTTGCGACGCATCGTGGCCGTGCTGCCGGTGCTCGTGGTCGGCGAGCCGCCGGCGGGGGCCCCTGGCGCGGAGCACGTCGACGCCAGCGCCGATGCCGGACTGCTCGCCGAACGCCTCATCGCGCTGGGCCAGCGCCCCGCCGCACCGCCGCGGGGCCGCTGGCTGGGCGGCGAACTCGACATCGACCTCGTGCGCGAGGTCGCGATGCTCGATGGCGTTCGCGTGGACCTGACGCCGATCGAGTGGCGCATCACCGCCACCCTGGCCGCGCACGAGGCGCACGCCGTGCCGCGCGCCGCGCTCGCCCGCCTCATCGGCGGCGATGCCGGCGAGGCCAGCGACAACGCCGTCGCCGTGCACCTGTACAACCTGCGCCGCAAACTCGGCCGGCACGCGATCGAGACGATCCGCGGCCGCGGCTTCCGCCTGCGCCGCTGAGGAGCGCGGGCCGGCGCGGGGCTATCGCGCGCTGTAGCCCCGCCCGTCCATGCAGGCCAGCGTCGCGCGGTGGAAGACGCCGGCGTCGGCCATCGCCGAGGGCTGCGTGGTCGCCCAGCGATTGCACTCCTGCCGGTCGGCTTCGAGTTGCGCGGCGCCCTGCCCCTGGCGCGGATAGAAGATCGGGTCGGGCGGCGCCTTGGGCGGCGGCATCGGCGGCGCCGGCGGCTCGGCGTAGACCACCGGCGGCGCGACGATGACCGGCGCCGGATAGCCCACCCAGGGCCCGCCGTAGTAGCCACCGTGGGGCCCCAGGTACAACGGCACGCCGATGCCGATGCTCAGGCCGCCGTGCCAGCGGCCATGGCGGCCATGCGCCTGGGCAGCCTCGCTGGCCAGCAACGCGGCGAGAACGATCAGGGGCAGGACGGTCGGGCGTGGCATGGCGGCTCTCCTCGGGGCCGCGGCAGCGCGCCCCCGGATGCATTCTGGACCGCCTGGCAACGATCTAGAAGTCGCGCTGCAGGCGTCTTCGTATCGGCCAGTGTCCGAGCCAGCCCGCCAGCCGGGCGAGCACGCCCGCGCGGCGTGGCGCCGCCTGCAGCACGTCCAGCGGCACCTGCGCAGTAGACGGCGAGAACACCGGCACCTGGGCGGGCCGGGCGGGGGCCTTCGGCGGCACGGGAGCCGCGTCGCGCCGCGCCGGCACGGCGGCGGTATCGGCGCGCGCCGCGCCTTCGGTCGCGCGCCGTGCGGGCTCGAACACCGGCTTCAGCCAGTCGAGGATCGGTTGCCACTGCGCCAGGTCGGCCTGCGCGCGCGAGGGCGGCAGGTCGAATACCGTCAGGCCCTGCTCGGCGCAGCGCACGTAGGCCTGCGTCTCACGCAGCACCCCGATCACCGGCAGGCCAAGCTCGGCCGCCCAGGCCCGCAGCGATTCCTCGCCGCGGGTGCGGGCATCGAGCCGCATGCCGATGGCAGCCACCTTGCACCTGCCGCTGGCCACGCGCGGCAACAGCTTCAGCTCCGCATAGCAGTCGGCGGCGGACTCGCGGTCGAACATCGAGTGGCTGACCGGCAGCAGGATCGCATCGGCGGTCATCACCACCTTGGCCAGATCGAGCCCGCGCAGGCCGCCCGGCGTGTCGAGCACGACGTGGGTCACGCCGGCCGGCGGCCGCATGACGTTGCGCGGGTCGGCTGACCAGCCGACGATGGCGCGGCCACGCACGGCGGGGTTTGCCTCGCGGCGTTTCAGCCACGACTGCGCGGACCCCTGGAAGTCGACGTCGCCCAGCATGGCTGCGCGCCCGGTGGTGGAACACCAGGCGGCGAGGTGTGTGGCCAGCGTCGACTTGCCGCTGCCACCCTTGCGATTGACGACTGCGACGACAGGCATGGGCGGAATTTCCGCCGCATTAGACCACCCCGCGCGCTCACCGCGAGCGGGTGAGAACACGGGGTTATCGCCCGCATTTCACGCCAGCACCCACCGCCCGACGGCCGGCGGGATCAGTCGTCGTCGCTCTCGACCTCGACCTGCTGCGCCACCAGCACGCCATCGACCAGCTTGCCTTCGACCTCGACACGCTGGCCGGCGAGCGTGGCCGGCGTGACGTGCTTGAAGTAGGTGGTCTCGGTCCAGCGCACCGCGATGGGCGCACCGGACCGCGGGGTCAGCGTGAAGCGCGAGGCCGCAGCGTCGACGCTGCCGGCCGTGCCCTTGCGCTCGACGGTGGCGCCGTCCGGCTCGTCTTCGCAGTGCACCGACTTCGCGATCACGCCGGTGGCGCCGAGCGCCCCCTCGACCGCGACGAACTGCCCCTCGGCGAGCACGCCGTTCGGGCAGGACTCGATCTCGGCGGTGCTCGCATCGACCGCCACGCCACGCACGCTGAAGCGCAGCGTCGCCAGGTCGAGCCCGGCGACGTTGCCCTTCAGCTCGGCTTCGGCCTCGCTTCGGCCGTCGCGGATGCGCACCGACTCCGCCCGCACCGAACCGTCGCGCTGCATGGTGCCGCGCGCCTGCACGTACAGGCCGTCGGCCAGCGACGCTCCGTCCGGACGAATATCGGCGCCGACGGCGTTGACAGTCGTGCCGCCGAGGTCGAAGCGCGCCGACGCCGCGTCGAACAGGCCGATCACGCCGCTGATCCGCACCTCGTCGCCGGCGCTGCCCGCGGAGCGGATGCGCAGCTGCGCGGCATCGACCTGCGCAGGCGCACCCGGCGGTCCGACCAGCGAGGCCAGCGGCGCCAGCACCGACACGACCTGCCCTTCGGCGAGCGTGGCGCCGGCCGGCAGCACGGTGGCCGAGGCGGTGAGGATGCGCAGGCTGCCGAGCTGGAAGCCGGTGGCGTCGATCGCGCTGGCCAGGCCGGTCAGCTTCAGGTAGGCGGGCAATGCAGCGCGGCGCTCGACGCGGGTGGCCTGGATCGCCACGCCGCCGGCGCTGCGCACGATGAAGCCGTGCACCTCGACGGTGTCGGCTGCGCGCACCGAGGCCGCACCGGTGTAGCCGCCGGCGAACTGCGTCACCGGGCCGCGCGTCGCGTCGCCGTTGATCGTCACGGCCTGGCCGAGCAGCACGAAGCCGGCCGGCGCGTCGACACGATCGACCGCACCGAGCAGCGCCGCATCGACGCGCAGGCGCGTCAGCGCGCCGGTGGCGTCGGCCTCGAGCTCGACGCGCTCGCCAAGCAGCACTTCGGTGCGGGTCTGGTCGCCCGGAGCGTCTTCCTCGAAGGTGGCCACCTGGCTGTCGTCGAAACGGTCGCCGTCGACGATCACGCTGCCGAAGCCGTTGACCGTGCCCTGGGCCACGTCGGGGCTGATGCCGGTGCCCCCCGAGCCGACGCCGCCGCCGCAGCCGGCCGCGAACAGGGCCAGCGCGGCGGCCGCCACGACCAGCCAGCGAGCGAGAGTGGCGCGCTTCATGACTTCTTCCTCTTCGCGGCGGGCCGGCTGGCGCGCGGCGTCGTGGTGCCTGCGGCCGCGGCGCCGATCGTGCCGGCCTGCGGTTCGCCATAGAAATACACGCCGAAGCGCATGCGCTGCTGCTCGCCCTCGGGAGTCCGCTCGTCGGCGGCCACACGCTTGCCTGCTTCCTTCACCATGGTCTCGAACGCCTCCTGCCAGGCCTCTCGCGCCAGTTCATGCAACTGCTCGACCGAGGCGGCAGACAGACCATCGGCGAAGACACTTTGTTCGAGGTAACGAGGCGCATCGGTGGTCAGGTTGTGGACGGCGGCGGCCATGTGGTCGCCGGCATTGGCGGCGAACAGTGCCGTCAGTTCGTCCAGTCTCCGGCTGGGCAGGAAGGACGTGCTGACCGGGATCAAGAGATCGCCCTCCAGCGTCACCAGCCCGAGGCGCAGCAGTTCATCCATCACGGTGCGGGGGTGCACGTCGACCGACACCTCGCGCGCCAGCGACTCGAAGGTGATCCC
>NZ_CALRZC010000041.1:0-47309 GCF_943372545.1 Variovorax sp. YR752
ATGCGGTACTCGCCTTCGGCGACCTGCTTGCCCGAGGAGCTGTTGCTGGAGTTCTGGATCGAACCGGAGATGCTGGCCACGCTTTGCGAGCCCGCCGACGATGCCGACGATGCGGACGAGGCCGGGTCAGCCCAGGCGGGCAGGCTCGCGCCGGCGGTGACGAGCGCGGCGAGCGCGATGCGGTGCAGCGGGTGGGCCATCAAGTTGCTCCTGCTTGGACGAGATGCCTGCGATCCTAACGTGTCGATGTTGCTGATGCGTTGCGGCTTGTGTCGTCGCGGCGGTCGCGCCCGCGGCGCAGCCAGCGGTACAGCGTTCTCTCGCTGACGCCGAGGTCCGCCGCCGCGGCGGCGCGGCGGCCGGCGTGGCGCGCGAGCACCTCGTCGAGGTCCAGCGGCGGCGCGCCGGCGCTGCTGGCAGCAGTGGCTGTCGCCGCGACTGCCGCGCTCGCCGACGGCGCCTCGCGCAGCGATTCGAGCAGGGCCACGGAGATCTGCCCGCAGGCTTCCGCGGCCGCGCGCATCACCAGCTGGCGCAGTTCGCGCACGTTGCCCGGGTAGTGCTGACGGGCCAGCCAGTCGAGCGCTCCCGGCCCGAACTGCACGCCTTCGCGCGACTGCTCGCCGAATTCGGCGACGAAGTGCCGGGCCAGCGCCGGGATGTCGTCGCGGCGCTCGCGCAGCGGCGGCAGCCGCACCCGGATGCCGGCGATGCGGTAGTACAGGTCGGCGCGGAAGCGCCCGGCCTCCACCTCGGCCAGCAGGTCGCGCTGCGTCGCGCAGACCACGCGCACGTCGACACGCTTGGGGGTGCCTTCGCCGAGCCGGCGCAGCTCGCCCGACTCGATCACGCGCAGCAGCTTGGCCTGCAACGGCAGTGCGAGTTCGCCGACCTCGTCCAGGAACACCGTGCCGCCGTGGGCCTGCTCGAACAGGCCGGCGCGGCTGCCCATCGCGCCGGTATAGGCGCCGCGCGCGTGGCCGAACAGCTCGTCCTCGGCCAGCGTCGATGTCAGGGTGGTGCAGTCGACGGTGACGTAGGGCGCCGCTGCGCGCGCCGACTGCTCGTGCAGATGGCGTGCGGCCAGCTCCTTGCCGACGCCGGTCTCGCCCAGCAGCAGCACCGGCAGCGTGAAGCGCGAGGCGCGCGACAGCTGGGCCAGCGCCGCGGCAAAGGCCGGGCTGGAGCCGCGCAGTGCGCTCGGCGTGATGCGCGCGGCGCTGGTGGCCCCCAGGGGCTGGATGGATTCGCCGAGCAGGCGGCGTCCGTGCAGGACCACCGGGTAGCCCTGGATGCGCACCACGTCCTGCCGCGAACCGCAGCCGTAGTGCACGTGCACGACCTCGGTCGCCGTGCCGCTGTCCATCACCGATCGATGCGGGCACGCCTCGCCGTGTTCATGGCAGGGCGTCGCCCGGTGGTGCGACACCTCGTGGCAGGTGAAGCCGATCAGCTGCGCGGGGCGCAACCCGTACAGGCTGGCGTAACGCTGGTTGACCGCCACGATGCGGTACGACTCGTCGATGAGCACGAACGGATCCGGACGGGCCTCGATCAGGGTCTGGACGATCGGGTCGGTCATCGCCGGCGGGTGGCGCACGGGGGAATCCATGGCCTGACGGTGTCATGACAAGTACCCGATGTCATGCGCGTTTTCCATGACCGGCGCGGTGGCGGCCGCCACCTGCGAGCGCGGCGCCCGGCGAACCCCGGTGGTACAACCGACCGGCGTCGGCGGCTGTCATCGGACAGCGGCCACCCCCACGAACAAGCCAAGGAGACATCGCCATGAAGCGCAAGACACTGTCGATCGCATTGCTCGCTGCCGCGGCGTTCGCGCTGCCCGTGCAGGCCGACGAAACCTGCAACTCGCCCTACGTCACCAGCCTGATCAAGGGCCAGGAGGACTTCGTCCACGTCTGGACGCTGGGCGTCAAGGGCATGGGCGACGGCAACGACAAGCTCGTCACGATCGACGCCAACCCGAAGAGCAAGCGCTACGGCAAGGTGATCCACAAGATCTCGGTGCCTGGGCGCGGCGAGGCGCACCACATGGGCTTCACCGACGACCGCCGCTACCTCTGGGCCGGCCGCCTGGACGACAACAAGATCTTCGTCTTCGACATGGCCCGGCCCGAGACGCCGAAGCTGGTGAAGACCATCTCCAACATCGCCGCGAAGACCGGCTTCGTCGGCCCGCACACCTTCTACGCGATGCCCGGGCGCATGCTGGTGCAGGCGCTGTCGAACACGAAGGACCATGGCGGCGCGACCGGCCTGGTGATGTTCAACAACAAGGGCGAGATCATCGAGGCGACGCCGATTCCGACGACCGAGATCGGCGGCGTCAAGGGCGACGGCTACGGCTACGACATCGGCATCAACCCGGCCAAGAACGTCATGCTGACCTCCAGCTTCACCGGCTGGAACAACTACATGATGGACCTGGGCAAGCTGGTCAAGGACGGCGAGGCGATGAAGCGCTTCGGCAGCACCATGGTCGCCTGGGACGTGAAGGCGATGAAGCCGCAGCAGATCTTCAGCGTGCCGGGGGCGCCGCTGGAGATCCGCTGGTCGCTCAAGGAAGGCGACAACTGGGCCATCACCGCGACGGCGCTGACCTCGAAGCTGTGGCTGGTCAAGCAGGATGCGCAGGGGCAGTGGCAGGCCAAGGACGTGGCCACCATCGGCGACCCGGCGAAGATCCCGCTGCCGGTGGACATCAGCATCACCGCGGACGGCAAGGGCCTGTGGGTCAACACCTTCATGGACGGCATGACCCGCTACTTCGACCTCAGCAACCCCGAGGCGCCGAAGGAGGTCTACAGCAAGCACACCGGCAAGCAGGTCAACATGGTCTCGCAGAGCTGGGACGGCAAGCGCATCTACATCACCTCCTCGCTGCTGGCCAACTGGGACAAGAAGGGCGATGACAACGAGCAGGTGCTGCGTGTCTTCGACTGGGACGGCAAGGATCTGGTGCAGCGCTTCGAGGTCGATTTCAACAAGCTGAAGCTGGGCCGCGCGCACCACATGAAGTTCACCGCGCGGCCGGCCGGGCGCTCGCTGGCCTCGACGGTGACGAGGGTGGCGCAGCAGTGATCGAGCGCGGCGCGGCACGCCTGTGGCGCCTGCGCGCGCCGCTGGCGCTTCTTGCGCTGCATGCCGGCGCCCGCGCGGCCAGCGACGCCGCCACCGGGCCGGCGCCGCGCGGGCGTGTCGATGTCTCGAAGTTGCCAGCGCCGGGCCGCTACCGACTCGCGCGCATCATGAGAGCCCCCGACGGCACGGTGCTCGAGAGCGACGGCCGCGCCCACCGCCTGCACCGCTTGCTCGCCGGGCGGCTGACCGTGGTGTCCTTCATGTACACCTACTGCCGCGACCCCGAGGGCTGCCCGAAGGCCTGGGCGGCGATGGAGGCGCTGCACGCGGTGCTGCTGGCCCAGCCGGAGCTGGCCGCGGTGTCGCAACTGGTCAGCCTGAGCTTCGACCCGAGCAACGACACGCCGCAGCAGATGCGCCACTACGGCGGCGAGCGCGTGGCCGATGCGCGCGTGCGCTGGCGCTTCCTCACCACCGCCTCCGTGCCGGCGCTGCTGCCGCTGCTCGACGGTTTCGGCCAGGACGTGACGGTGGAGACCGACGCGCGCGGCCGCCCGACACGCACGCTCAACCACATGCTCAAGCTCTTTCTCGTCGACGAGGCGCTGCAGGTGCGCGAGGTCTACAGCGTGGCCACGCTGTCGCACGAGGCGATGGTCAACGACCTGCGCACGCTCGCGATGGAGCGGGCCGCGGCGCGGCCGTGAGGCGAGCCCTCCTCGCGCTCGTGCTGGCCGCGTCGGCGGTGCCGGTGTTCGCGGCCGATGCAACGCTTGGCCTGCCGCCGCTGCCCTCGCCGCCGGCCGCGCAGGTGGCGCTCGGCCGGGAGCTCTTCTTCGACCGCCGGCTGTCGGCCAACGGCACGCTGTCCTGCGCGATGTGCCACGTGCCCGAGCAGGCGTTCACCGTCAACGAGACACGCACCTCGGTGGGCATGAACGGCGTGAGCCTGCGGCGCAATGCGCCGACGCTGCTCAACGTCGCCACGGTCGAGCGCCTGTTCCACGACGGCCGCGCCGCCAGCCTCGAGGAACAGGCGCTGCAACCGCTGGTGCACCCCGACGAGATGGCCAACACCAGCGCCGCGGCGGTGGTCGCCCGCGTGAACGCACTGCCCGACTACCGCGTGCCGCTGCGCCAAGCCTTCGGCAGCGCGCGTGCAACGCCGCAGCGGCTGGCGGGCGCGCTGGCGGCCTACCAGCGCACCCTGCTGGCGGCAGGTTCGCCGTTCGACCGCTGGCACTACGGCGGCGAGGCCCAGGCCATGGACGCGCTGGCGCAGCGCGGCTACGCGGTCTTCCGCGAGCGCGGTTGTGCCGATTGCCACACGGTCGGCGCGCGGCACGCGCTGTTCAGCGACGGCGGCTTCCACAACACCGGCACCCGGGCGCGCAGCGAGAGCCTCGGCGAGCAGCCCGTCGACGTGGTGCTCGCACCCGGCGTCACCACGCAGGTCACGCCCGAGACGCTGCGCATCATCGGCGTGGCCGATGCGCCCGATCGCGGCCGCCACGAAGTGACGGGCCGGGCGAGCGACCTGCGCGCCTTCCGCACGCCCTCGCTGCGCAACATCGCGCTGACCGCGCCCTACATGCACGACGGCTCGCTGGCCACGCTCGACGAGGTGCTCGACCACTACGTGCGCGGCGGCTGGCCGGCCGACCCGGCGCAGGATCCGCGCATCCGGCCGATCGTGCTCGACGCCGGGCAACGGCGTGCCCTGATGGCCTTTCTCGGCGCTCTGACGTCCCCGTCGGCGTTGCCTCCGTCACGGATGGACACCGGGCGCTGAACGCGGCCTGCGGGCGCATCGCATAGCATGCCGCCCGTGCCGACGACTGCGACCCACTGCCGCTCCCCTGCCCACGGCGTCGGGCTGATGGCCGTGCTGCTCGTGTCGCTGCTGGCCGGCTGCGGCAGCCGCGCGCCGCTGTCCGGCCGCGACGGCCCCGAGGCCAACCCGCCGTCGCGCCTGGCCGAGGTGCCCGACGCCGAGCCGCGCATCGAGCCGATCCGCAGTGGCGGGCCGAACCGGCCCTACGAGGTGCTCGGCCGGAACTACGTGCCGATCACGCAGGACCGTGCGTTCAGGGAACGCGGCCTGGCCTCCTGGTACGGCAAGAAGTTCCATGGCCGGCGCACCGCCAACGGCGAGGTCTACGACATGTACGCGATGACGGCGGCGCACCCGACGCTGCCGCTGCCGAGCTACGCGCGCATCCGCAACCCGGCCAACGGCCGCGAGATCATCGTGCGGGTCAACGACCGCGGCCCCTTCCACAAGGGCCGCATCGTCGACCTCAGCTACACCGCCGCGCTCAAGCTCGACCTGCTGCGCGGCGTGGCGCCGGTGGAACTGGAGCGCATCACCTTCGCGGAGATCCGCAGCGGCGCGTGGCGGCGCGATCGCCCGGTGCCGGACCTGCCCGACCCGGCGCCGGCGCCAGCGATCGCCGCCGTGCCGCTGGAGGCACCGCCCCTGCCCGCGGCCGCCGCAGCGCCGGAGCCCGAGGGCCCGGCGCTGCGCCCGCTGGCCAGCGCGCCGCGCGGCTTCTGGATCCAGCTCGGCGCGTTCCGCCAGCGCGATGGCGCGGAGAGCTTCCAGCGCCGCGTGGCCGACGAACTCGACTGGCTGTCGCCGCTGCTCGCGGTGTTCGTCGACACGCCGCTGTTCCGCCTGCAAGCTGGCCCTTACGCCAGCCGTGAGGAAGCCAGCGAAGGCGCCGAGCGCATCCGCGAGGCGCTGCAGCTCGTGCCGGTGATCGTCGAGCGGCGCTGAACGCTACTTCCTGCCGTTGAAGTGCTCGTCGTAGCGGTGCACGAAGTCCTTGTTGGCCACCGGCAGGTGGCAGGCGCGGCAGGTGGCCAGATCGTCGGGGCCCTTGGTGCGCCCGTCGGCGAGGTAGCTCGCATAGACCCAGTTGCCGTTGCGCAGCGGCTCGGGGGCGGCCTGGCCCCAGCCCGCACCCTTGCCCATCACGAACACACGCAGCAGGTCGGCCTTGATCAGCTTGCCGTCGCTGCCGGTGGCCAGCTTGCCGTCGGTGGTCTCGAGCGCCGCGTAGTTCTCCATCACGAACACGGTGCCGTTGCCGAAGCCGCCGGCCGAGGTGGCCGAGGCGGCAGCCGGGTTCATGTAGATCTCGCGCACCTGCTTGGCGTCGGGCCGCTGGATGGCGGAGAGAAACTTGGGCCAGCTCTTGTAGTCGGCGGGAACGGCAATCTCGCCGTCGTTCAGCGGCCTGGGCGAGGTGGCGCAGCCGGCGGCGAGTGCGGCCAGGCCGGCGATTGCGAGCGGTGCGATCAAGCTGCGGACCATCGGGTACTCCTTTCGAGGGGCGCGTCGCCTCGACGCGTGTCAACGAGAGCGTGCAGTCTCGACGCTGTGCGGAGGCGCGACAACCCCTCGCAACGAAGCGGCAAGTTATGCTGCGCGTAAACCATGACACGAGCTGCAACGCCGCCCCCGCCGCGCCAGGTGCTGCTCTTCTCGGGGCACCTCGTCGACACGCCGGAGCGCGCCAGGCCGCGCTTTCCGGCCGACAAGGTCGGTGCCGCGGCACGCCGCATCGCCGCCGAGCTCGACGTTCTCGATGCCGGGCCGGCCGACCTGGCGATCACGCAGGGCGCGGCCGGCGGCGACCTGCTCTTCGCCGAGGCCTGCCTGGCCCGCGGCGTGCCGGTGCAACTGCTGCTGCCGCTGCCCGAGCCGGAGTTCATCGCGCAGTCCATGCTGCCCTGCGTGGACGGCGCCGCGTGGCGTGAACGCTACCGTGCGGTGAAGACACGCCTGACCCTGCCGCCGCTGCAGGCCGACGCGGTACTTGGCCCGCTGCCTGCCGGCGCCGACCCCTTCGAGCGCGCCAACCGCTGGTTGCTCGACAGCGCGCTGGCGCACGGCGCGAAGCGGCTGCGCTTCATCACTCTGTGGGACGGCGCCGGCGGCGACGGCCCCGGCGGCACGCAGCACATGGTCGACGAGGTGCGCCGCCGTCATGGCGAGCTGCGCTGGATCGACACCCGCGCGCTCTGACCCTCTGAACCACTCGCGCGCTGGGGGTTGACCCCGCGCGCGCTTCGGTGCTGTCATCGGCTCCCCGCAAGGAGCGACCATGGCCACCAGCAAGTCGAAGAACAACGCGCCGAGCACGATCACGCTGCGCGCGGTGGAAGAGGGCAGTGCCCAGTCGCTGCACACCTCCGACGATGACGTCATCGTGTCCTCCGCGCGGCGCGTTCGTGTCGGCGGCGCGGCGCGTGATGCCGCCGGCGCCGCGGCGCTGGTCGACGTCGCACCGGACGACGCGGTCTGCGTCGAGTACGAGAACGGCATCAAGCTGTGGATGCGCGCCGACGACCTGCTGCGCGAACGCGGCCGCCAGGCGGCCACGCGCAGCGGCGAGCCGGCCGCCTGGGAGATCGACACCGCGCCGCGGCTGTCGACGCTGCGCGACGACGCCGGCGTGTCGGCCGACCGTGGTGTGGTCGGTCTGGGCATCAAGGTGCTGGAGTTCTTCGGCGTCAAGGTGGCCGCCACCTCGGCGCGAGTCATCGGCGACAAGTTCGAGCTGCGCCAGCTGAAGCTGCCCGAGGGCACGACGCCGGGGCTGTTCCGCGCCTCGCTCGGCGCGGCGCCCGCGCTGGTGCGCATTGCCGACGGCGCCGGCCCGAAGACGGTCGCCGCCGGCAAGCCGGTGCTGGTGTTCCTGCACGGCACCATGTCCAGCGTCAACGGCAGCTTCGCGGCGCTGTGGTCCGGCGCGAACGACGAGGGCGGGCAGGCGGCTGCGGCGCTGCGCGGCGCGATGCAGCGCCGCTACGGTGACCAGGTCTATGCCTTCGAGCACCGCACGCTGACCCAGAGCCCGATCGCCAACGCGCTCGAGCTGGCCAGGCAGCTGCCGGTCGGCGCGCAGCTGCATCTCGTCTCGCACTCGCGCGGCGGCCTGGTCGGCGAGCTGATGTGTCTGGGCGGGCGCAACAAGGCCGACGATCCGCTGCGCGGTGAACTGCTCGGCCAGCTGTTCGCCGCCGACCGCACGGTGGCCGAGCAGCTCGGCCTCGGCGAGCTCGACGGCAAGGAGGCGCAGGAGCGCGACGGCGCCTACGCGAAGGACCGCGAGGCGCTGGCCGCGCTGGTGAAGATCCTCGACGAGCGGCGCATCCAGGTGCAGCGCTTCGTGCGCGTGGCCTGCCCGGCGCGCGGCACCACGCTGGCCTCGGGCCGGCTCGACCGCTGGCTGTCGGTGATCAACTTCCTCACCGGCGACGGGCTGATCGGCGGCACCGCCGACTTCCTGCTCTCGGTGATCAAGCAGCGCACCGACCCGCGCACGCTGCCCGGCATCGAGGCGATGATGCCCGGCTCGGCGCTGACGCGGCTGCTGCACCTGCCGCAGCTGACCACCACCGCGGACCTCAGCGTGATCTGCGGCGACGTGCAGGGCAAGGGCCTGTTCGGGCAGCTGAAGATGCTCGCGCTCGACTGGTTCTACGCCAGCGACCACGACCTCGTCGTCAACACCGGCTCGATGCTCGGCGGCATCGCGCGCGCCGGCGGCGCGGCGCGCTTCCGGCGCGACGAGGGCGACCAGGTCAACCACTTCCGCTACTTCACGAACAAGAAGTCGATCGACTGGCTGGCCGACGCACTGGGCCGCGAGGACGGCAGCGACGCCGGCTTCCTCTCGCTGGCCGAGGCGCCGCACGAGGAGCCGCGCTGGCGTTCGGCGGTACGCGCGAGCCGCTCGGTGAGCACGCCGCGGCCGATCGCGGTGATGGTGCCCGGCACCATGGGCAGCGCCATGTCGGCGCGCGACCGCGGCATCTGGCTCGAGTACTTCGCGCTGATGAAGGGTGGCCTGGGCGACATCGCCATCGACCAGCCCGACGTGCGCCCGACCGACCTGCTCGACGACTTCTACGGCCCGCTGATCGAGCACCTGACGCGCACCCACCGCGTCGAGATCTTCCCCTACGACTGGCGGCGCTCGGTGCGCGAGGCCGCGCAGCAGCTCGCGCTGCGCCTCGAGGGCCTGCTGCCCGAGGCCGAGCGCACGCGCCAGCCGATTCACATCGTCGCGCACTCGATGGGCGGCCTGGTGTCGCGCGCGATGATCGCCGACGGCGGCGCCGGCGCGCAGGCCTGGCGCCGCATGAGCGCGCTGCCCGGCAGCAAGCTGCTGATGCTGGGCACGCCCAACCTCGGCTCGCACGAGGCGGTGCGCTGGCTGACCGGCACCAACCCGACGCAGGCCAAGCTGACGCTGCTGGACTTCACCCGCGGCAGCAACGGCATCGTCGACATCGTGCGCCGCTATCCCGGCCTGGCCGAGCTGCTGCCCTTCGACGAAGAGCGCAGCCCCTGGGGCCAGGTGGCGACCTGGAAGCAGCTCAAGAGTGAACTCGGCGCCGGCTTCCCGCTGATCGAGGACAGCGTGCTGCGCCAGGCCAGCGCGACCTGGAAGCTGCTGCGTGCGGCGCCGGTGGAGAAGGGCCGCATGATCTACGTCGCCGGCTGCCAGCCGGCCACCGTGATCGATCACGAGGTGGTGCAGGAGGAGTTCGGCTCGCCGCGCCGCGAGCTGCGCTTCATCGCCACCCGCGAGGGTGACGGCACCGTCAGCTGGGCCTCCGGCCGCCTGCCCGAGGTGCCGGTCTACTACGCACCCGACACCGGCCACGACCAGCTGTGCAGCAACACCGACGACCGGCGCATCTTCCGCGGCTACGTCGACCTGCTGACCACCGGCAAGACCGACCAGCTGCCGACCACGCCGCCGGGCCGCTCGCGCGCCGCCGGTGCCGCGCCCGACCGTTTCGTCCTGCCGCCGCTGCCGGTGGCCGACGACCTGCCCGACGCCGCCACGGTGCGCAGCCTCGGCTTCGGCGGCGGGCGGCCGCGCAAGCGCGGCGTCGCGGCGGCGCGTTCGGCGCAGCTGCGCGTCAGCATCCGCCACGGCGACCTGCGCTACGCGCGCCATCCGGTGCTGGTCGGCCACTACGCGGGCGACACCATCGTCAGCGCCGAGGACGCGCTGGACCGGCAGATGAAGGGCGAGCAGCCGCAAGGCCCGCTGTCGCGGCGCCGCGACCTCGGCCTCTACCCCGGGCCGCACGGCACGCACGCGGTGTTCTTCAACGATGACCCGCAGCGCAAGCCGATGGGTGCGCTGGTGGTTGGCCTCGGCCAGGTCGGCGACCTCTCGCCCAGCCGGCTGGAAACCGGCGCGCGCGATGCGCTGCTCGAGTACGCGCTGCGCCTGCAGACCCGTGCGGCGACCGAGCGCGGCTCGGCCATCTCCACCGGGCGGCTGAGTGCCGCGGTGAGCTGCCTGCTGGTCGGCACCGGCGCCGGCAGCCTGCAGGTGCGCGACTCGATGGAAGCGCTGCTGCGCGGCGCGCTGGCCGCCAACCGCAAGCTCGAGGACGCCAAGCTCGACCAGCAGGTGCTGATCGACCATGTCGAGTTCATCGAGCTGTACGAAGACCTGGCGATCAGCGCCGCCAAGGAACTGGCCATGCTGGTCGAGGGCGCCGAGCTCGGCTCGCGGCTGCTGTGGAAGGAGTCGACGGTGCTCGAGGGCGAGGGCCGCCGCCAGCGCAGCCGCTTCGACGCCGACCAGTCGTGGTGGCAGCGCATCGAGGTCACCGAGGACCGCAAGGCCGACCGGCTGCGCTTCGTCACCACCGCCGACCGTGCACGCGCCGAGGAGGAACTGGCCGACGGCCAGCTGCGCATGGCCGACCGCTTCATCGCACAGGCCTGCGGCAGCGCGGCGGCGAGCAGCGAGGTGTCGAAGACGCTGTTCGAGATGCTGCTGCCGCACCGGCTCAAGCAGAGCTCGCCGGACCAGCGCGACATCGTCATCCTGCTCGACGAGGCCTCGGCACGCTTCCCCTGGGAGCTGCTGGAGGACCGCTGGAGCCACCTCGGCCGCCCGCCGGCGGTGGTCGGCGGCATCGTGCGCCAGCTCAAGACCAGCGAGTACCGCATCGACCCGCTGCACGCCTTCGAGAACACTGCCTTCGTGGTCGGCAACCCCGACCTGGCCGGCTGGAATGCCTTCTCCGACCTGCCCGGCGCGCGCCGCGAGGCCGAGCGTGTGCGCGAGCTGTTCGCGCGCGCCGGCTACGTGGCCGGCGAGGCGATCGATGCGCAGGCCTCGGAGATCGTCGACGGCCTGCATTCGCGTGCCTGGCGCGTGCTGCACCTGGCGGGCCACGGCGAGCACGAGTTCGACGTGACCGAAACCAGCGAGGCCGATGCGCGCACCGCCGCCACCGCACCGGTCGAGCTGCCCGACGGCCGCCTCGCGCTGCCGCAGCCGCGACGCAAGACCGTTTCCGGCATGGTGATCGGCCGCGACACCTTCCTGACGCCGGGCGACGTCAAGCAGATGCGCCATGTGCCGGAGCTGGTGTTCATCAACTGCTGCCACCTCGGCAAGACCGGCGGCGGCAGCGCGCAGTACAACAAGCTGGCCGCCAACCTCGGCGTCGAGTTCATCCGCATGGGCGTGCGCGCCGTGGTCTGCGCCGGCTGGGCGGTCGACGATGCCGCCGCGCTGACCTTCGCCGAGGCGTTCTACACGCGCATGCTGGCCGGCGCGACCTTCGGCGACGCGGTGCACCGCGCGCGGCTGGCAACCTGGAGCGGCCACCCCGGCGTCAACACCTGGGGTGCCTACCAGTGCTACGGCGACCCGGGCTACCGGCTGGTGCGCGACGACATCGGCGTCGACCGGCCGGCGCCGCCGGCCTTCTTCGCGCCGTCGGAGCTGGTCACCGAACTGCGCAACCTCACCGAGGGCACGCGCATGAGCAGCCAGCGGCCCGACCGCGACGAGGACGCCGCCGCACGCCGGCTGCGCGCCGACATCGAGTCGCTGACCGCGCGCATCCCCGAGGCCGCGCGCAGCGGCGGGCGCGAGGACTGGCTGCAGCGCGCCGACGTCTGCGCCGCGATCGGCTTCGCCTTCGGCGAGGGCCGGCTGTTCGACGAGGCGGTCGACTGGCTGGACCGCGCGCTGCGCGCCGGCAGCGGCGACTGCCCGGTGCGGGCGGCCGAGCAGCACGCCAACTACCAGGTGCGCCTGGCCAGCGCCGAATGGTCGCGTGTGCATGCGCAGGCCGGCGCCGCCGCAGATGCGCTGGCGCTGCAGGCGCGGCGGGCCGGTATCGCCGAGCGCATCGAGGCGGCGCTGTACCAGCTCGACGTCATCAACACCCGAGCGCCGACCTACGAGCGCCTGGTGCTGCTCGGCGGTGCGTGCAAGCGCCTGGCCTGGGTGCAGACGGGCCGGCCGCGCGTCGAGGCGCTGCTCAACATGGCGCAGTACTACCGCCAGGCCTACGACCTGGACGACGACGACGACGTCTACGCCTTCAACAACTGGGCGGTGGCCTGCCTGCTGCTGCGCCGGCTCGACCCCGAGCGTGCGGCAGGCAACTGGCTCGGTGCGCTGGCCGCGCTGTGCGAGCGGCAGATCGCCGCCACCCGCCGCGATGCGGAAGAGTCGCCGCAGCTGTGGCTGGCCACCGGCCAGGGTGACCTGCAGCTGGTGCGCCTGCTGCTCGCGGCCGACGATGCCAAGGCCGGGCACGAGACCATCGGCCGCGGCGCCGCCGAGCTGTACAGCGCCGCCTTCGCACGCGGTGCCAGCCCGCGCGAGATCGCCTCGATCCAGGAGCATCTCGACTTCCTGATCGCGCTGACCGCCGACGAGGCCGCTCCCTGGCCGGCGGCGGTGCGCGATGCGCTCGCTGCGGTGCGGCGTTCGATGTAGCCCAGCGACGCGGAGACCGACCATGACAGGCCGAGACCTTTCCACCACGCCGCTGAACGATCTGCGTATCGCCGAGCTCGATCCGCAGGACCGCATCGCCAGGCACTTCCGGCTCTACGAGTTGACCGTCAGCGAAACGGCCGACCGCCAGCGCATCGACAACCGCATCCCCGACGACCGGGTGCTGCGCAGTGCGGTGCACCTGGCGCGCGCGGTGCTCGACCCGGTGCGCGAGGCCTTTGGCAGCTTCTCGCCGAACAGCGTGTTCCGCTCGCAGGCGCTGGAGCGTTCGCTCAAGGCCAAGCCGTCGAGCTGGATCTCGACCAGCCAGCATGCCGAGGGCCGCGCCTGCGACATCGAGATCGTCGCCAAGCCGACGCTGGAGCTGGCCGCCTGGGCGAGCAGCACGCTGGCCGAGTTCGACCAGATCATCTGCGAGTGCTACGACCCGCGCAAAGGGCCGAACTCCGGCTGGGTGCACATCTCGCTGCTGCCGCCCGGTGCCGGGCGCAACCGGCGCCAGGTGCTCAGCTACGTGCTCGATCCGGGCAGCGGCCGGCTGGTCTACGTCAACGGGCTGCAGGCCAGCCAGGCCTGAGCCCTGGCGGGTTCAGCGCGTTGCGAAGCAATAGAACAGGCCGTTGCCGCCGGTGGCCTTGAGCGCATCGGCGCTGCAGCCGCGCGAGGGGTGCGAGGCGTTCCACGAACGCGATGGCTCGTCGTCGCGCAGGCCGATGCGGTCGTGGTGTCCGACCCAGGCCGAACCCTCTGCGCTCTTCGTCCAGTTGCCGCAGGTGGTGTCGCCGTCGCCGGCGATGGCACGGCCGTCCGGCGTCGAGCCGGTCAGGATGTCGTGCGTGTTCGGCGTGTCGCCGCGGCCGTTGATGAGCGCGCCCTTCTCGGTCAGCGCGCTCTGCTTGGTCAGCTTGTTGTTGCCGTGCAGCTCGGTCACGTCGCTGGCGATCAGCTCGCCCTTGACGTTGCGCCACGGGCCGGCGCCGATGCGCTCGCGCGCGTTCACGCCGGCGGCCCCGGTGGTGCTGAGGTAGGCGCGCCAGCCGCGGTCACCCACGCCGGCCGCGCTGGCCAGCTTCTCGCAATGCGCGTCGGCACCGGCCAGACCGCCGAGGTTCGCGCCCTGGCCCGGGCCGGCGCTGGTGACGAAGAAGGTGGTCGGCGGAGTGCGCGGCGGCAACGCGCAGCCAGCGAGCACAGCAGCGGCAAGGACGGACAGGCCAAGGCGTCGGGTCATGGGGGCTCCTCGTGGTGGTGGCCCGCCCCGGGCGACACGCCGGCGCGGTATACGGGATACGCGCGGCGGGCGCGCTTTCTTCCCGCGCGGCGAGCTTCTCAGCGCCCGCCCGTCACGTCGACGATCGCGCCGGTGGTGTAGCTGGCGGCGTCGGAGAGCAGCCAGACGATCGCCTGCGCCACTTCGTCGGTGCTGCCGGCGCGCTGCATCGGCACCATCGGCGCCATCTGCCGCGCGCGGTCGGGGATGCCGCCGCTGGCGTGGATGTCGGTCTCGATGATGCCGGGGCGCACCGCGTTGACGCGGATGCCTTCGGTCGCCACCTCCTTGGCCAGGCCGATCGTGAAGGTGTCGATCGCCCCCTTGGCGGCCGCGTAGTCGACGTACTGGCCGGGCGAGCCGATGCGCGCCGCCGCCGAGCTGAGGTTGACGATCGCGCCGCCGTGGCCGCCGTGTTTCGTCGACAGCCGCAGCACGGCTTCGCGCGCGCAGAAGAAGCTGCCGAACACGTTGATCGCGAACATGCGCTGCAGCCGCGCCGCGTCCATCTGGTCGACACGTGCCGGCTGGTCGACCACGCCGGCGTTGTTGACCAGGCCCGACAGGCGCGGCAGTTCGGCGTCGATGCGCGCGAACATCGCCGCCACCTGCGCGGCATCGGCCACGTCGGCCTGGATCGCGATGGCGTGGCCGCCACCGGCGCGGATCGGCGCCACCAGCGCCTCGGCGGCGGCTGCGTCGCGCGTGTAGTTCACCACCACGGCATGGCCGAGCGCGGCGAGCTGCCGCACCGCGGCGGCGCCGATGCCGCGGCTGCCGCCAGTCACCAGCACGGTGGTGGATTCACTCTTCATCGACGCTTCCTCCACCGTCACCCGACGGCGCTTCCTTGGCCTTCTTGTCGAGCACCGGCTGCAGTGCGGCCAGGCCGTCGACGAAATCCTCGGCGGGTACCGGCCGCGCCAGGCGCAGCGCCGGTGGGAACAGGTTGCTCAGGTAGAGATCGGAGCCGAGCCGGTCGCTGCGCTGGTGGTTGGACCACAGCGTGATGCCGGTGCCGACCACGAAGGCGGCCACGGCCACGCCGCGCATCAGCCGCGCCCGGTTCGGCTCGACCGCGAGCAGATGGAAGTACAGCGTTGCCGCGGCCACGGCGTGGCCGGCGACGAAGCCGAAGTCGGCCAGGGCCGGCCACGACAGCGAGAACGCGAACAGCCCGGGCAGCGTGCCGCTGACCATCCAGGCCAGCGAGCCGATCAGGAACACCTTGAGGTGCCAGCCGGCGGCGGTCTGCCGCGTGAAGGTCTTGGACAGCAGCGACCACAGCGCGATCCAGATCGCCGCACCCATCACCGCCGTCAACGCCGCGGCACCGAGCGAGCGGGCGAAGGTGTCGGGGTCGCTGTCCAGCCAGGTCACGAAGCCCAGCGCCAGCGCCAGGCCGGTGCCGGCGGCCAGCGTCGGCCCGAAGCGCCGGGTGCGCGTGGCTGCGGCCTCGAGCGGCAGCTCGGGCGCCAGCGACTCGCCGGCGCGGCGCAGGCGCAGCCGCGTGCGGCCGGCCACCAGCTCGAGCGGCCTGCCGTCGTCGGGCAGCGGCGAGCGTTCGCCGCTGCGCACGCGCTGCCGGCCGAGCTGCACGCCATTGGCCGTGTCCAGCGCCTGCAGCACCAGGCCCTGCGCATCCATGTCGAGCAGGCAGTGGTGCGGCGCGACGTGCGGGTCGGGCAGCGTCAGGTCGTTGTCGAGCGCGCGGCCGATGCGCAGCGGCCAGGCCAGCACACGCTGCGACTGCCGCACCTGCCCGTCGCGGTCCAGCACCTCGATCACGGCCAGGGCTGTCATGCGCGCCCCCTATCCTGCATGGCCGAGGCGAGACCCAGCAGTCGCCGCAGATCCGGCTTCGCCGGTCTGCTGGCGGCGCCCCCCTGGGGGGGAGCGCCGAAGGCGCTACGGGGGGGGCTCATTTCACCCAGCTGTAGGCGTCGAGGTAGTGGCGCGTCAGGCGCTGCGCGCTGGCGAAGCTCACGCCCTGCGCGTCGAAGCGGCCCTGCACGCCGGAGGACGGCTGGTCCAGCGTGGCCACCAGCACCGACAGGTCGTACAGCTGCGGCAGCTTCTTGTAGGCGCGCAGGCAGACCACCGCGCGCAGCACCAGCCCGGCGCGGTCGACGAAGTCCTCCTGGCACTGCGGCTTGGTCTGCAACTCGCCGCGCAGCCGTGTGAACGACTCGTTGCGGAAGCTCTGCGCATGCCGCGCCGCGAAGCGCAGCGTGCCGAGCTTGCTGCCGTCGTAGCTCTCGTGGCGCACCGAGATCGCGCCGGTGTTGAACTCGCCGGCGAAGATGTGTGTGTCCATCACGCAGTCGGAGCGTTCCAGGTCCAGCCCGCCGGTGCGCGACACCTCGCTGCCGCCCCAGCAGCGCATGAACTCGTCCGCCGGCACCGGCACGCGGTAGTGCGGGTGGGTCTGCGGCTTCCAGCCCTGGGCGACGAAGCGGTCGGTCAGCTCGGCCTGGTGCGCCGTCAGCTGTGCGGTCAGCTCGGGGTAGGCCGGCGTCTTCAGCGGCGGCGCGTCCTTGCCGCGCAGCAGCAGCGCGCCGACGAAGCTCGCCGGCACCAGGAAGCTGACCTGCTCGCCATCGACCCGCCGCGCCACGTTGACGCCGATCACCTGGCCGTCCTGGTCGAGCGCCGGGCCGCCGCTCATGCCGCCGGACAGCGCGCCGCCGAAGAAGATCTGCGGATAGAAGCTGCGCCGTACCAGGCCGTTGTAGTTGCCTTCCATCACCGCGAAGCCGACGTCCAGCGGGTTGCCCAGCGAGTAGATGCGCTCGCCCTGGGCGAGCGCGCGGCTGGTCGGGCGCAGGGGAAGGGCGTCGAAGCGTCGCGTCGCGGCATCGCCGGCCTTGAGCAGCGCGAGGTCGTGCAGCACGTCGATCTGCAGGATGGTCAGCGGCGCTTCGCGGCCGTCGGCGGTCACGTAGACGAGGTCATGCCGCTCCGGCTTGAGCGCCGCCTGGCTGACGACGTGGAAGTTGGTGACGATGTGGCCGTCGGCGGTGACGAAGAAGCCGGAGCCGACCGAGGTCTGGCTGGCGCGGCCCTTGAGCACGGTGCGGATCTGCACCAGCTGCGAGCGGGCCTGCTCGTAGACCTTGCGCGCCGACAGCGACAGCGTGGTGCCGGTGGCGGCGTCACCGTTGTCGGGCGTGGCCTGCGCCCGGGCGCCGAGCGCGGCGGACAACGCGAGCGCCACCATGCCGACCCGGACGAGGCGGCTGCAGCCGCGGGCTCGGGCGGACTTCATCAAAACCATTCTACGGGGCGGCGTTTGTCCCCGATGCGCCCCCGGTCGGCGCGCGCCAGAATCGGGCCCGCCCTCACTTCGACGATGCCGCCGCCATGCAACGCCGCACCTTGCTGATTGCCTCCGCCTCTGTCCCCACGCTGCTGGCCGCCCCCGCACTGGTGCGCGCCCAGGTGCTCGACAAGCCCAAGGTGACCATCGCGGTGGGCGGCAAGAACCTGCTGTACTACCTGCCGCTGACCATCGCCGAGACACAGGGCTTCTTCAAGGCCGAGGGCCTGGAGGTGACCATCGCCGACTTCGCCGGCGGCTCGCAGGCGCTGCGCGCGGTGGTGGGCGGCAGTGCCGACGTGGTCTCGGGCGCCTTCGAGCACACGCTGAACATGCAGGCCAAGGGCCAGCACTTGCGCGCCTTCGTGCTGCAGGGCCGCGCGCCGCAGATCGTGCTCGGCGTCAACCCGAAGACGATGCCCAATTTCAAGACGGTGGCCGACCTGAAGGGCCGGAAGATCGGCGTGACCGCGCCGGGTTCGTCGACCAACGTGATGGCCAACTTCGTGCTCGCCAAGGCGGGGCTGAAGCCGGGCGACGTGTCCATCGTCGGCGTGGGTGCGGGCAGCGGCGCGGTGGCGGCGATGCGCTCCGGGCAGATCGACGCGATCAGCAACCTCGACCCGGTGATCACGCTGCTGCAGCGTTCGGGCGACCTGAAGGTGATCGCCGACACGCGCATCCTCGCCGAGGCCGACAAGGTGTTCGGCGGGCCGATGCCGGCCGGCTGCCTGTACGCGCCGCAGTCCTTCATCGACAAGAACCCCGGCGCGGTGCAGGCGCTGGCCAATGCGATGGTGCGCGCCGACAAGTGGGTCCAGGCCGCCGGCGCGGCCGACATCATCAAGGCGGTGCCTGAGAACTACCTGCTCGGCGACCGCGCCGTCTACATCGATGCCTTCATGGCCGCCAAGGGCGCCCTGTCGCCCGACGGCCTGTTCCCCGAAGCCGGTGCGGCCACCGCGGTGCGCGCACTGCAGAGCATCGATGCGAGCCTCAAGGACGTGAAGTTCGACCTGACCGGCGCCTACACCAACGAGTTCGTCCGCAAGGCGCTGGCCAAGGTCGCCCGCGGCTGACTACTTCTTCAGCGGGCCGGGGTTGGCGGCGAGGTACTTCTCCATTTCCTCGGGCGAGACGTGGCCGTCACGGTTCGTGTCGATGCGGCTCCAGTCGCGCCCCGCTTCGGCCGGCGCGGCCGCGGCGACTTGTGCGGCGGGTGCGGCGCCCGGCTTGCCTGCATCGGTGGCGGCGCAGCCTGCGCTGGCGAGGGCGGCCAGGCCGAGCACGGCCCAGTGGCTGGCATTCATCATCATGTCTCCTGGGTGAAGTGGGTTTGACGCAGCATGCGCTGTGGCGGCATGGAGCGCTGCAGGCGCCACGAAGTTCCGTGCGCGCCGCAGCATCCCTACACTGAGCAGGCCCTTGGACCCGACACCGATGAAGACTCCAGAACACTCCACGGCACCGCCGGCGCTGGCGCTGCACGATGTCAGCTGCACCTTCGTCGACCGGCACGACCCGGCGCAGCGCTACACCGCCGTGCGCGACGTCACGCTGACCGTCGGCTCCGGCGAGTTCGTCAGCGTGGTGGGGCCGACCGGCTGCGGCAAGAGCACGCTGCTCAACGTCGCCGCCGGTCTGCTGGCGCCCAGCAGTGGCAGCGTGCGCGTGTTCGGTGCGCCGCTGGCGGGCATCAACACCCGCGCCGGCTACATGTTCCAGGCCGACAGCCTGATGCCCTGGCGCACTGCGCTCGGCAACGTGATGGCCGGGCTGGAGTTCCGTGGCGTTGCCGATGCGCAGGAACGTGCGCAGGAGTGGCTCAAGCGCGTCGGCCTCGGCGGCTTCGGCGACCGCTACCCGCACCAGCTCAGCGGCGGCATGCGCAAGCGCAGCTCGCTGGCGCAGACGCTGGCGCTCGACCCCGACATCATCCTGATGGACGAACCCTTCTCCGCGCTGGACATCCAGACGCGCCAGCTGATGGAGAACGAGGTACTGGCCTTGTGGGCTGCCAAGAAGAAGGCCGTCCTGTTCATCACCCACGATCTCGACGAGGCGATCGCGATGAGCGACCGCGTGATCGTGCTCTCCGCCGGCCCGGCATCGCGGCCGATCGGCGAGTTCGTCGTCGACCTGGATCGCCCGCGCGACGTCGCCGAGGTGCGCACCACGCCGCGCTTCATCGAGCTGCACCGGGCCATCTGGGCGGTGCTGCGCGACGAGGTGCTCAAGGGCTACCAGCAGCAGCTCGCCGCCTGATCATGTGGAAGCTGATCAAGCCGAGGCCCGGCAACCTGCGCCTGTGGCAACTCGCCGTGCTGGTGGTGGTGTTCGGCCTCTGGCACGTGCTGACCAGGCCGGGGCTGATCCCGCCGCTGGTGTTCGAGAACGACCGCCAGGCCGCCTTCTTCTTCGGCGAGCCGCTGGTGATCTTCGGCCGCATCTGGGCCTGGTTCGTGACCAACGCGGACATCTACCAGCACCTGTGGGTCACGCTGGTCGAGACGGTGCTGGCCTTCGGCATCGGCACGCTGCTCGGCCTGGCCTGCGGCCTGTGGCTGGCGCTCAGCCCGATGGCCGCGGCGATCTTCGACCCGTACATCAAGGCGCTGAACAGCATGCCGCGGGTGATCCTCGCGCCGATCTTCGCGGTCTGGTTCGGCCTCGGTATCGCCAGCAAGGTGGCGCTGGGCGTCACGCTGGTCTTCTTCATCGTCTTCTTCAACGTCTACCAGGGCGTGAAGGAGGTCAGCCCGGTGGTGCTGGCGAATGCGCGCATGCTCGGCGCGAGCTCCAGGCAGCTGCTGCGCCACGTCTACCTGCCCAGCGCCACCAGCTGGGTGTTCAGCTCGCTGCACACCAGCGTCGGCCTGGCCTTCGTCGGTGCGGTGGTCGGCGAGTACCTCGGTTCGTCGCGCGGCGTGGGCTACCTCATCCTGCAGGCCGAAGGCGCGTTCGACATCAACACCGTGATGGCCGGCATCCTGGTGCTGACCGCCTTCGCGCTGGTGCTCGACGCGGCGGTCGGGCGCATCGAGCGCCGGCTGATGAAGTGGCAGCCGAGGAGCGGCGAGACCGAGAAGCTCTGATCGGCGTGCTCAGGCGATCTCGACCCGGTTGCGCCCCTTGTGCTTGGCGCGGTACATCGCCGCGTCGGCGCGCTCGAACAGCGGCTGCGGCGCATAGGTCGGCGCGTGCGCCAGGCCCAGGCTCAGCGTGACGGTCAGGCCCGGCGCCACCAGGCTCCAGTCATGGGCCGCGACGCGGGCGCGCAGCCGTTCGCAGACCTCCAGCGCATCGGCCGGCGGCGCATCGGGCAGCACGAGCAGGAACTCCTCGCCGCCGATGCGCGCCACCAGGTCGGAGCCGCGCGTGTTCTCGCGCAGCATCTGCGCCAGCGTGACGAGCACGCGGTCGCCCACGGTGTGGCCGAAACGGTCGTTGATCGACTTGAACAGGTCGACGTCGACCAGGGCCAGTGTCAGCGGATGGCCATGCCGCTCGGCGGCTTCGAGCAGAAGCGGCAGCTGGGTGTCGAGGTGGCGGCGATTGGCCAGGCCGGTGAGCTGGTCGCGCAGCGCATGCGCCTCGAACTCCGCGGCGCGGGTGCGCTCGCGTTGCGCCTCCAGCCGGGCGCGATCGGCCTGCAGGCGCGCCTGCTCGGACTCGACGCGCGTCACGAAGTGCCGCGACTGCGCGCGCAGCTGGCTGGTCGAACGCTGGCGCTCGATCTGCAGGTAGGCCTCCAGATGCTCGAGCGCGAGTTCGTGCTCGCCGAGTGCGCGGCAGGCGCGGTGCAGCGCGTGGTGCACGCGGAACAGCGTGGCCAGCGGATCGGCGGCGCGCAGTTCGTCGTGCAGCGCGGTCAGGGCGGCCTTGGCCTCGGCGTGGCGCCCTCGCGCGAGCAGCGCCTCGGCCATCGAGCATCGGATGCGCCAGACCTGCGCCTGTGCGCCCAGCGCCCGGCCGCGATCGAGTGCGCGAGCCAGTCGTTCATCGGCCTCGTCCAGCTCGCCGAGATGCACCAGCGCCTCGCCGAGGTTGCCTTCGACGAACACCGGGAAGGTCGGGTCCGGCAGCTGGTGCGTCAGGCCCAGGGCCTCCTGCGAGACAGCGCGCGCGCGCTGCATCGCCGCCTGCGCCTCGTCGGCGGCATCGCTGTCGCGCAGCAGGTAGAACGCGCCGATGGCGATGGCGCCGAGGTTGTTCAGCGTCACCAGCAGCGGGTAGATCTCGCCCGACGCACGGGCCAGCGGCAGCGCCTCGTTCATCAGCCGCTCGGCCTGCCACGGGTCGCCGATGCGTTCGAGCGCGCCGGCCAGCGTGTTCATGGCCATCGCCTGGTCGGCCGGGCCGAGCCCGCGCGCCAGCGCGCAGGCTTCGTGGGCGTGCTGCAGCGCGGTATCGAAGGCGCCGAGGTCGCAGGCGCCGAAGGTGAGCCAGCGCAACAGCTCGACGCGGTAGGTCGGCGCGTCGTCGTCCGCGATCAGCGCGAGCGTCCGCTCGCCCTGCGCCAGCAGTTCGGGCAGCGCGCCGACGCGGTAGAGGAAGAAGCACAGCAGCCAGCCGGCTTCGACCTGGCGCGCCCGGTCGCCTGCCTCAACGGCCTCGTTCCACGCCCGCTCGGCCGCGGCGCGCCCGCCGAGCAGGTCGCTGCTGCGCCGCGCGCGGCGCGCCTGCTCCAGCGAGGTGTCCGGGGAAGAGTCGTTCGACATCGGGTTCGGCTATGCAGCGTGCACCATATCGCATCACGGCAGCGGCCCGCGTCCGCCTGCGTCTGCCAAACTCTGCACGGATTCACCCGGAGCATGCGATGGCCAAGAATTTCGACACGATGGAAGACAGCAACCGCTCGGCCAACCCGAGCATCCACCAGGTGTCCGACCCGGCGCGGCGTGTCTGGGTGCAGGGTGGCCTGGCGGCGCTGGCTGGTGGTGTGCTCTCGCCGTGGATCGCCGGCTGCGCCAGCGGTGGCGGTGGCGATCCGCTGCTCGGATTCAAGGGCATCCCGGCGAGTGCCGCCGACACGCTGGTGGTGCCCGAAGGCTACCTGGCCGAAGTCATCGCCGCCTGGGGCGAACCGGTCGGCGTGCCCGGTGCGATGCCGGCCTGGCGCGAGGACGCCGGCAACAGCGCTGCCGACCAGGCGCTGCAGATGGGCATGCACCACGACGGCATCCACTTCTACCCGCTCGAGGGCAGCAGTACGCGGGGCCTGCTGGCGATGAACCACGAGTACACCGACGACGGCCTGCTGCACAGCGACGGCTTCAAGACCTGGAGCGCCGAGAAGGTGCGGAAGGCGCAGGCCGCGCACGGTGTCGCGGTGATCGAGGTCGAACTGAAGGAGGGCCGCTGGCAGATGGTGCGGCCCTCGCGCTCCGCGCGCCGCTACACCGCCTACACACCGTTCGCGGTGCAGGGGCCGGCCGCCGGTCACGCGCTGATGAAGACCGCCGCCGACCCCGACGGCCGCACCGTGCTGGGCACGCTGAACAACTGCGCCAGCGGCATGACGCCCTGGGGCACCTACCTTTCCGGCGAGGAGAACTGGGCCTACTACTTCGACGGTGGCGACACGCCCGACGCCGACCAGAAGCGCTGGGGCGCGCGCAAGACCGGGTCCTACCGCTGGGCCGAGCACGACGAGCGCTTCGACCTGCGCCGCCACCCGAACGAGTTCCACCGCTTCGGCTGGGTGGTCGAGATCGATCCGCTGGACCCGACCAGCACGCCCATCAAGCGCACCGCGCTGGGCCGCGCCGCGCACGAGGGCGCCTGGGTGGCGGTGACGAAGGACGGTCGGGCGGTCGTCTACTCCGGCGAGGACGCGCGCTTCGAGTACATCTACAAGTTCGTCAGCCGCGACCGCATCGCGCCCGGCGGCGGGAACCTGACGAAAGCGCAGGCCAACCGCGAACTGCTCGACCACGGCACGCTGTACGTGGCGCGTTTCGATGCCGACGGCACGGGCCGCTGGCTGCCGCTGGTGCACGGCCAGGGGCCGCTGACGGCGGCGAACGGCTTCGCCGACGCCGGCGAGGTGCTCATCAAGTCGCGCCAGGCGAGCGACCGGCTCGGCGCGACGAAGATGGACCGCCCCGAGTGGCTGGCGATCGACCAGAACCGGCGTGAGGTCTATTGCACGCTGACCAACAACAGCGCGCGTGGCGCCAAGGACATGCCCGGCGTCGATGCCGCCAACCCGCGCGCCAACAACGTGATGGGCCAGATCATCCGCTGGACCGAGGACGGCGACTTCGACGCCACGACGATGCGCTGGAGCCACCTGGTGCTCCCCGGCGACCCGGCCAATGCACGGCCCGAGGCGAAGGGCAACATCAACGGCGACATCTTCGCCTGCCCCGACGGGCTGATGCTCGATGCGCGCGGCGTGCTGTGGATCCAGACCGATGCGCACGCCACGCAGATGAACAAGGGCGAGCTGGCGCGCATCGGCAACAACCAGATGCTGGCCTGCGACCGCGCCAGCGGCGAGATCCGCCGCTTCCTCACCGGCCCGGTCAACTGCGAGATCACCGGCGCGACGCTGACGCCGGACCTGCGCACGATGTTCATCAACGTGCAGCACCCGGGCGAGACACCGAGCGACCGCAGCGACCCGGCCGAGCCGAGCAGGTTCTCCAGGTGGCCGTTCGGCGGCCGGCCGCGCTCGGCGACGGTGGTGATCCGCCGCCGCGACGGCGGCGTGATCGGCAGCTGAGCCGACGGGCTCAGCCCAGCCGGTAGACGTCGAGAAGCACGGTGCGCGCTTCGCGCTGCCCCACCGCGATGGCCATCACCTTGTTGAGGTGCAGCCAGGGCAGCGCACCGGTGGTGAAGCGGATCAGCGTGCGGAAGAAGTAGGCGTCACGCGGCACGGCCTCGCCGCGCGCGAGCTGCTGCATCACCTCGGCGGGGCCGTGGCGCAAGCCGTCGCTCTTCACTTCGACCAGCGCGCCGTCGTCGGTGCGGATCACGTAGTGCGCGGCGATCTCGAGCACGCCATCGCTGCGTGCTACCTGCCAGTCGATGCCGCCTTCGACCAGCGTGCCGTTCAGCTCCGGCCCGCGCGCCGTGCCGCCGCCCAGCGGCACGTAGCGGCGCTCGCCGGTGGGCGCGGCGCCGAGGCTGACCAGCGCGCCGACCTCGCAGCGGATCTGCGTCATCGGCACCAGGGTGGGCGGCGGCGGGAAGTCGGGCACGGGCACTCCAGCGGCAGGGCTACTTCGCGGTCGGCATGGCGAACTCGGCGCCCTTGCCGATCGAGCCGGCCCAGCGCTGCATCACGCTCTTCTGCTTGGTGTAGAAGCGCACGCCTTCCTCGCCATAGGCGTGCATGTCGCCGAACAGGCTCTTCTTCCAGCCGCCGAAGCCGTGCCAGGCCATCGGCACCGGGATCGGTACGTTGATGCCGACCATGCCGACCTGCACCCGCCGCGCGAACTCGCGCGCCACGTTGCCGTCGCTGGTGAAGCAGGCCACGCCGTTGCCGTACTCGTGGTCATTGACCAGCGCCAGCGCTTCGCCGAAGTCCTTGGCACGAATGCAGGCCAGCACCGGGCCGAAGATCTCTTCCTGGTAGATGCGCATGTCGCGGGTGACATGGTCGAACAGCGTGCCGCCGGTGAAGAAGCCGCCCTCGAAGCCCGGCACCTTGAAGCCGCGGCCGTCGACGACAAGCTTCGCGCCTTCCTTGACGCCAATGTCGATGTAGCTCTCGATGCGCTCGAGCGCCTGCCGGGTGACGATCGGGCCCATCTCGGCGTCGAGCTCCATGCCGTTCTTCACCTTCAGCGCCTTGGCGCGTTCGGCGAGCATCGGCACGATCTTGTCGCCGACGTCGCCGACCAGCACCGCCACGCTGATCGCCATGCAGCGCTCGCCGGCCGAGCCGTAGGCCGAGCCGATCAGCGCGTCGACCGCCTGGTCGAGGTCGGCGTCGGGCATCACCACCATGTGGTTCTTCGCGCCGCCCAGCGCCTGCACACGCTTGCCGTGGTGCGCGCCGGTCTCGTAGATGTACTGCGCGATCGGCGTCGAGCCGACGAAGGAGAGCGCCTTCACGTCGACGTGGTGGAGCAGCGTGTCGACGGCCACCTTGTCGCCCTGCACGACGCTGAAGATGCCGTCGGGCAGGCCGGCCTGCTTGAGCAGCTCGGCCATGAACAGGCTGGGCGAGGGGTCGCGCTCGCTGGGCTTGAGGATGAAGGCGTTGCCGCAGGCGATCGCCACCGGGAACATCCAGCACGGCACCATGCAGGGGAAGTTGAACGGCGTGATGCCGGCCACCACGCCCAGCGGCTGGCGCAGTGTCCAGTTGTCGATGCCGGTGCTGACCTGGTCGGTGTAGTCGCCCTTGAGCAGCTGCGGGATGCCGCAGGCGAACTCGACGATGTCGATGCCGCGCGTCACTTCGCCCTGCGCGTCGGTGAACACCTTGCCGTGCTCGGCGGTGATCATCGCGGCCAGCGTGTCGCGGTGCTGGTTCATCAGCTCGAGGAACTTGTTCATCACCCGCGCGCGGCGGATCGGCGGCGTGTCGGCCCAGGCCGGGAAGGCGGCCTTCGCGGCGGCCACGGCCGCGTTCACGTCATCGACGCTGGCCAGCGCGACCTGGCGCGCGACCGCGCCGGTGGTGGGGTTGTAGACGGCCTGGCGGCGGCCGCTCGTGCCGGCAACGGTTCGTCCGGCGATGAAGTGGCCCACTTCGGTGGTGGCGGTGAAGGCTTCGGGGGCGCCCATGCATGTCTCCTGTCGATCGAGACCGGCATTGTCGGGCATGGCCAAAAAAAGAGCCCACCTGCGCGAGCAGGTGGGCTGTGTCAAGTCCTTAAGAAAGGACGTCGTTGGGTGCGGTGCCAGTCTCTCGCCCTGTCGGTGAGCTCAGGAGGGGACTCGTGAGCGGCGGGCGTTGCGGACCTTTGAGCGCGCGATCTGTTGAAGATCCCGTGTGACAGCTATGCGGCGCACTCTAGGGTTGCGCCCACTCGTGAGCCATCCCCAATACGAGGGAACGTTGTCAAACAGAAAGTGTGCATGTCGCACATACGAACTTTCGAGGGAGCGTCATCGCACAATCGCGCATGGTCACGCATCGCAAGCCGCGCGCCGCGGCCCCTCGGCAGGCGCCACAGCAAGCACTCACGGAACAGGAGTTGTCTGCCTTGCAGGGGCTGCTCGATACCGTTCCCGCACCGCTCGAGCCACTCGACGTGAGCATGCTCGATGGTTTCCTTTGTGGCGTGTTGTTGCAGCCGCGGCGGGTTCCCGAATCGCAATGGCTGCCCCATGTCACCGACGCTGACGGTCGGGCGCTGCCGGCGAGCATCGATGCGACACGTCTTCACGCGCTGGTGCGCCGGCGCCATGCCGAACTCGAGGCCGCAATCGAGTCGCGCCAGTGGTTCGATCCCTGGGTGTTCGAGCTCGACGATGGCGCCACGCCGAGCGAGGCGGTCTACGGCTGGGTGGCTGGCTTCGCGACGGCGATGGAATTCTTCCCCGCGCTGATGACGCTCGGTGCGCAGCGCGTGCGCGAGCCGCTGGCGCTGCTGTACCGGCACCTCGATGCCGACGACCTCGAGGACGCCGACGACCTGCTCGAGGAGATCGAATCGCTCGAGCCTCCGGCCGACCTGGCCGAAGCGGTGGAGGAACTGGTGCGCGCCACGCTGCTGCTGGCCGACGTGTCACGCCCGAAGCCAGCGGCGCCGAGGCGGCGCTGAGCCGCTCGGCTCAGATCGCCAGTGGGTCGACGTCGATCGCCCAGCGCAGCACTTTGTGGCCGCCGCTGCGTCGCAGCTCATGCAGCGCAGGCACCCAGGCGGCGAGGAAACGCTGAAGCGCCGGCCGTGAAACCGACTCGACCAGCATCTGCATGCGCTCCACGCCCGCCACCCGCGCGACCGGCAGCGGCACCGGCGCGTAGACGCTGACCATGCCGCTCGCGTCGATGCCGCCGGCCAGCGCGGCGGCGGCATCGAGGAAGGCCTGCGCGGCATCGACCTGCCTGGCGTCTGCGCGCAGCATCGCGAGGTGCGCGTAGGGCGGCAGGCCGGCCGATTCGCGCTCCTTGAGCTGGTCGGCGGCGAAGGCGGCGAAGTCATGCCGGCGCAAGGCCGCGTAGAGCGGGTGCTGCGGGTGCCAGGTCTGCACCCACATCTCCGCGCCCTGCGCATGCTCGGCGGAGCGGCCGGCGCGCCCGCCGGCCTGCATCAGCAGCGCGAACAGGCGCTCGGGCGCGCGGAAGTCGCTGCTGAACAGCGCACTGTCGGGGTTCACCGCCGCCACCAGGGTGATGCGGCGGAAGTCGTGGCCCTTGGTGACCATCTGCGTGCCCACCAGCACGTCGACCTCGCCGGCGTGCACCGCGCCGAGCTGCGCCTCCAGCGAGCCCTTCAGCCGTGTGCTGTCGGCATCGATGCGCGCGACGCGCACGCTCGAGCCACCGTCGCTCGCCAGCAGCATGCCGATCTGCTCCTCGAGGCGCTCGGTGCCGCGGCCGATCGGCGCGATGTCGAGGTTGCCGCACTCCGGGCAGGCGCGCGGCACGCGCTCGGTGAAGCCGCAGTGGTGGCAGCGCAGCGTGCGGTCGAGCTTGTGGAAGACACGCCAGGCGCTGCAGTGCGGGCAGCCGCTCTTCCAGCCGCAGTCGGCGCAGTGCAGCACCGGCGCGTAGCCGCGGCGGTTGAGGAACACCAGGCTCTGCTCGCCGCGTGCGATGCGCGCGCGGATGGCCTCGACCAGCGGCGGCGACAGTGCAGTGCCGGCGCCGCGGTCCTTGGGCTGCTGGTTCATGTCGACCAGGCGTACCCGCGGCAGCAGCGCCCCGCCGATGCGCGAGGGCAGCGTCAGGCGCAGGTAGCGCCCCTCGTTGGCGCGCTGCCAGCTCTCCAGCGACGGCGTGGCCGAGCCCAGCAGTACCTGCGCACCCTGCAGCCGGGCGCGGTAGACGGCGAGGTCGCGCGCCGAATAGCGTGCACCCTCCTGCTGCTTGTACGAGGGGTCGTGCTCCTCGTCGACCACGATCAGCCCGAGCCGCGGCATCGGCGTGAAGATCGCCAGCCGCGTGCCCAGCACCAGATCGGCCAGGCCGAGATGTGCCGCCAGCCAGCCGCGCAGGCGCTGCGCCGGTGTCATGCCGCTGTGCAGCGAGACGATGCGCCGGCCGGCGAAGCGCGCCGTGAAGCGGGCCTCGAGCTGCGGCGTCAGGTTGATCTCGGGCACCAGCACCAGCGCCTGCCGGCCCGCCGCCAGCGTGCGGGCCGCGGCGTGAAGGTAGACCTCGGTCTTGCCGCTGCCGGTCACGCCGTGCAGCAGCACCGGCGTGGCGTCGGTGACGGCGTCCAGCCGCGCCAGCACCTCGGCCTGCTCGGCGCTCGGCTCGGGCGGCTGGTCGGGGCGGGCTTCGATCGGCTGCGCCATCGCCTTGTGCAGCTTGCGCAGGCGCAGCGCGATCTGGCTGCCGTCGAGCTTGTGCAACTCCGGCGGCAGCACCGACAGGGCCAGTTCGCCGAGGCCGCGCTGATAGTAACCAGATGCAAAAGTGACCAGTTCGCGCCAGGCAGCGTCCAGCGGCGGCAGGTCGCCGAGCACGGCCGTCAGCGGCTTGAGCGCACTGTCCGCCAGCTCACCGGCACCATCGCTCCAGGCGATGCCGAGCAGCTCGCGGCGGCCCAACGGCACACGTACCAGCGTTCCAGGTGAGAGCGGTTGCTCACTCAAGTAGTCGAGAACGTCGCCCAGGCCGGCATGCTGCGGGGTGTCGACGGCGACCTGCAGTCGCACGCTGGCCGTCATGCCGCCACCACCGTTTCACTTAGCCGGCAATGTTCAGTCGGTCGTGAAGGAGTACCGCCAAGTTGCTGATTTGACGAGACTTTTGCAGCTTTCCCCGCGCTCTGTGGATAACTTTGTGCAGAACCTGCCCAAAGATGCGCTAAATGCTTGATCCAGCGAGGATCCGGGTTCGCTGCCCACTTTCGGGGCAGCAAAGAACCATGAATGAAATCAATGACTTGCGTCATTCCCCGTGAAAGGTGATGACGCGCCGCAGCAGTGCGGCGTCCAACCAGGCGCGAAGCCATATTTGGGGATAAGTCAAGCCCTGAGCGCTCACTCACCCGGCGAACACCGCCCGAGCGAGGCAGTGCTCAGCCAGCCGCGCGGATGCGCCGCGAGACCGCGTGCACGGTGTCGACCAGCACCGACACCGCCTCCGGCGGCGTGTGCTGGCTGATGCCGTGGCCGAGGTTGAAGACATGGCCGCCATACGTGCCCTGCGCGCTGCGCGGGGCGCCGAAGCTCTCCAGCACCTTGGTGGCCTCGGCGCGGATCTGGTCAGGCTCGGCGAACAGCACGTTGGGGTCGAGGTTGCCTTGCAGGGCCACGCGGTCGCCGGTGCGCTGGCGCGCATGGGCCAGGTTCATCGTCCAGTCCAGGCCGACCACGTCCGGGCCAACGCCGTCGACGGCAGCGGCGATCTCCTCGAGCCACAACCCGCCGCCCTTGGTGAAGACGATGTGCGGGATGCGTGCGCCCGCGTGTTCGCGCTTGAGCTGCTTCAGCACGCGGCGGGTGTAGGCGAGGCTGAATTCCTGGAAGGCGCCATCGGCGAGCACGCCGCCCCAACTGTCGAAAACCATCACCGCCTGCGCGCCGGCTTCGATCTGGGTGTTCAGGTACAGCGCCACCGCATCGGCGTTGATCGCCAGGATGCGGTGCATCAGGTCGGGCCGGCGGTACATCATCGTCTTGACCAGCCGGTAGTCGTCCGAGCCGGCGCCTTCGACCATGTAGCAGGCCAGCGTCCACGGGCTGCCCGAGAAGCCGATCAGCGGCACGCGGCCGTTCAGTGCCTGGCGGATCGAAGTGACGGCGTCGAACACGTAGCGCAGCTTGTCCATGTCCGGCACGGCGAGCTTCATCACGTCGGCCTCCTCACGCAAGGGATGCGCGAAGCGCGGGCCTTCGCCGAGCGCGAAGCTCAGGCCCAGGCCCATCGCATCGGGCACGGTGAGGATGTCGCTGAACAGGATGGCCGCGTCGAGCGCATAGCGGTCCAGCGGCTGCAGCGTCACGTCGGTGGCGTACTGCGTGTTCGTGGCCAGGCCCATGAAGCTGCCGGCCTTCGCGCGCGTCTCGCGGTACTCGGCGAGGTAGCGGCCGGCCTGACGCATCAGCCACACGGGGGTGTGTTCAGTGGGCTGGCGCAGGCAGGCGCGCAGGAAGCTGTCGTTCTGGAGTGGCGCGTACATCAGTTGATTATCACGCCCATAATCTGCGCCACTTCCGAGGAGATTCCCATGCGCGCCAGCACCGTCTTGCAGACCATCGGCAGCACGCCGCACATCCGCGTCAACCGCTTGTTCGGTGCCACGCACGAGGTCTGGATCAAGAGCGAGCGCGCCAACCCCGGCGGTTCGATCAAGGACCGCATCGCGCTGGCCATGATCGAGGCGGCCGAGGCCAGCGGTGCGCTCAGACCCGGCGCCACCATCATCGAGCCGACCTCGGGCAACACCGGTGTCGGGCTGGCGATGGTCGCCGCGGTCAAGGGCTACAAGCTGGTGCTGGTGATGCCCGACAGCATGAGCGTCGAGCGGCGCCGCCTGATGCTCGCCTACGGCGCGAGCTTCGAGCTGACGCCACGCGAGAAGGGCATGAACGGCTCGATCGCGCGAGCGAA
The DNA here is from genome assembly GCF_943372545.1 of Variovorax sp. YR752. Lineage (NCBI taxonomy): Bacteria > Pseudomonadati > Pseudomonadota > Betaproteobacteria > Burkholderiales > Comamonadaceae > Variovorax > Variovorax sp. YR752. The sequence goes on from NZ_CALRZC010000041.1 coordinate 31,197, forward strand.
GGAACTGCTCGCCGCCACGCCCGGCGCGTGGATGCCGCAGCAGTTCGAGAACCCGGCCAACATCGACGTGCACGTGCGCACCACGGCGCAGGAGATTGCTGCCGACTTCCCCGAAGGCCTGGACGTGCTGATCACCGGCGTGGGCACCGGCGGCCACCTCAGCGGCTGCGCGCAGGTGCTGAAGGCGAAATGGCCGAAGCTGAAGGTGTACGCGGTCGAGCCCTCGGCTTCGCCGGTGATCAGCGGCGGCAAGCCCAGCCCGCACCCGATCCAGGGCATCGGTGCCGGCTTCATCCCGGCCAACCTGAAGACCGAGCTGCTCGACGGCACGATCCAGGTCGAAGCCGAGGCGGCGCGCGAGATGGCACGCCGCAGCGCGCGCGAGGAAGGGCTGCTGGTGGGCATCTCGTCGGGTGCGACGCTGGCCGCGATCGCGCAGAAGCTGCCGGAGCTGCCGGCCGGCAGCCGCGTTCTCGGCTTCAACTACGACACCGGCGAGCGCTACCTGTCCATCGAAGGCTTCCTGCCCACCGAGTGATCAAGCCCGCCATCCTCATCGTCGAGGACGAGCCCGGCATCGCCGACACGCTGCAGTACGCGCTGCGCACCGACGGCTTCGAGCCGCACTGGGCAGCCACCGGCGAGGCAGCACTGCAGCGCCAGCGCGAGGCACCCGCGGCACTGGTCATCCTCGACGTCGGCCTGCCCGACCTGAGCGGCTTCGAGGTCTTCAAGCGGCTGCGCGCCTTCAGCGATGTGCCGGTGGTCTTCCTCACCGCGCGCGCCGACGAGATCGACCGCGTGGTCGGCCTCGAGCTCGGCGCCGACGACTACGTCGCCAAGCCGTTTTCGCCGCGTGAGCTGGTGGCGCGCGTGCGCACCATCCTGCGCCGCGCGGCCAGGGCGGGTGCGGCCCCGGTGCCGGCGCGGCCCTTCCAGGTCGACGAAGGGCGGCGGCAGATCCGCTTCTACGGCCAGCCGCTGGAGCTGTCGCGCTACGAGTACGGGCTGCTGAAGACGCTGGTCGAGCGCCCCGGCCACGTCTACAGCCGCGACGTGCTGCTCGACAAGGTCTGGGACACCCACAGCGACAGCCTCGACCGCACCGTCGATGCCCACGTGAAGACCTTGCGCGCCAAGCTGAAGGTGGTGGCGCCCGGCCTCGAACCGATCCGCACGCACCGCGGCAGCGGCTACGCGCTGGCCGAGGACCTGCCGGGCACGCTGTGAGCCGCCGGACGGTCGTCTTCGTCGGCATCCTGCTCGTCTACGCCCTCGGCGTGGGCGTGCTGATGTACCGGCTGCTGGCCGATATCGACCCGCGCTACCGCGAGTCGGCCGAGGAATCGCTGGTCGAGACGGCACACCTGCTGGCCGCGCAGGTCGAGCAGCACAGCGTCGACGGCACCCTCGACGCCGAGGCGCTGCGCCCGGTGTTCCGCAGCCTGTACGCGCGCAGCTTCTCGGCGCGCATCTTCGGCTTCGAGAAGACCGGCGTGGAACTGCAGGCGCTGGTCATCGGCCGCGACGGCATCGTCGTGTTCGACTCGCTCGGCCAGCGCGAGGGCGAGGACTTCTCGCAGTGGCGCGACGTGCGCGGTGCACTTGCCGGCGAGTACCGCGCCCGCACCACGCCGAAGATCCCGGGCGACGAGCTCAGCTCGGTGATGTACGTCTCGGCGCCGGTGCGTTCCGCGGGCGAGATCGTCGGCGTGGTCAGCGTCGGCAAGCCGGTGCAGAGCCTGAACCAGTTCGTCGCCGCGGCGCGGCGCAAGACCATGGTGGTCGGTGCCACCTCGGTGGCGGCGGTGCTGCTGCTGGCGCTGATCCTGTCGCTGTGGCTGGTGCGGCCGTTCGGCCTGATCGCCGACTACGCGCGCTACGTGCGCTCGCAGCGCAGCTTCAGCCTGCCGCGGCTGGGGCGGCGCGCGCTGGGCACGCTGGGTGCGGCCTACGACGAGATGCGCGATGCGCTGGCCGGTCGCCACTACGTGGCCGACTATGTGCAGACGCTGACGCACGAGCTGAAGGGCCCGCTGTCGGCGATCCGCGGCGCCGCCGAGCTGATCCAGGAGCCCGGCATGCCCGAAGCGGACCGGCAGCGCTTTTCCGCCAACATCGGCCGCGAGACGCAGCGCATCCAGGAACTGGTCGACCGCATGATGGAGCTGGCCGCGCTGGAGCAGCGGCGGCGGCTGCCGAAGGTCGAGCCGGTTGCGCTTCGGCCGCTGCTGGAGGAACTGGCGGCCAGCGCCGAAGCGAGCGGCGCGGCACGCGGCCTGCACATCGAACTCGCCGCCGGCGAGGCCACCTGGGTCGAAGGCGAGGCCTTCCTGCTGCGCCGCGCGGTGGGCAACCTGGTGGCCAACGCGATCGAGTTCTCGCCAGAAGGAGCCAGCGTCCGCATCGAACTCGCGCCGCGCGGGCGCAGCGTCGACATCGTTGTGCGCGACCGCGGCCCCGGCATTCCCGACTACGCCGACCAGCGGGTGTTCGAGAAGTTCTATTCGCTGGCCCGGCCGGGCACGAACAAGCGGAGCACCGGCCTCGGCCTGCCCTTCGTGAAGGAAATTGCCGAGCTGCACCACGGCCGCGTGACGCTGCGCAATCACGAGGGCGGCGGCGCGGTGGCGACGCTGTCGCTGCCGATGATCGAGCCGCCACCCGCCTGAGCACCTCCCAAGCTCTCCGACCGCGCCCGGCTATGCTGCGCGCTGATGGCCGTTCGGGAGGGGCCGCACGCGTGGATCCGAAGACGATCGCCTGGGTAGTGCCGCACGAGGCTTACGACGACGAGACCGTGATCGCGCCGCTGCGCGAGCAGGGCTTTCGCGTGCTCGCCTGCCTGGCCGGCGTGCCGCTGCCGGCCGAGGCCGAACTGCGCGTGCTGCAGGCCGACCTGTTCGCCGACACGCGCCGGCTGCGCCGCGAGTACGTGATGGACGGGCGGCCGACGTTGATCGTCGCCAGCAGCGCCGAGCAGGAGGCCGACGCGCTGGAGTTCATCAAGCCGCGCGACGACGTGGTGCGCGGCACCCGCCCGGTCGAGCTGCTGGTGTTGCGCCTGGCGCGGCTGCTCAAGCATGCCGGCGGCGAGGCGCTGCTGCAGTCGCTCGAATTCACCGACGAGCTGACCGGCCTGGCCAACCGCAAGCGCTGGCAGTCGCAGCTGGCGCAGGAGCTGGGCAACACGCTGTCGCCGGACTGCCGCGCCGTGGTGCTGTTCGACCTCGATCACTTCAAGCAGATCAACGACCGCTTCGGCCACCAGGCCGGCGACCAGGTGCTGCGCGAAGCCGCCGCGCTGCTGCGTGAGGAGATCGCGCCGGGCGACCGGCTGGCGCGCTGGGGCGGCGAGGAGTTCGTCGCGCTGATCTCGCGCTACGACCGCCAGACCGTCGTGGCCGACGTGCAGCGCATGCTGCAGCGCCTGGCCGAGCACGCCTTCCACGCGCCGGCCGCCGCCACCGCCGCCGGCGCCGCCTTCGAGCGCCTGGTCAACCGCTTCGACGAGACTGCACCGGCGCCGCTGGAAGGCGAGGCGACGCAGCGCATGGCCGTTACCGCCAGCGCGGGGATGGCCTTCCTCGGCGAGCGCTCGACCTTCGCCGACGTGATGAACCAGGCCGACGTGGCGCTCTACGAGGCCAAGGGCCGCGGCCGCAACCGGCTGGTGTCCTACGAGTCGCTGCAGGAGTCCTCCGGCGGCGAGGACCGCGACCTCTACGTGCGCCACTTCGAGAACGTCACCCGCGTGATGACCGAGCGCATGACCACGCTGGTCACCCACATGGGCCGCAGCCTGGTCGAGGCGGCGCGGCGCGAGGCCAACCAGGACGCGCTGACGCAGCTGCACAACCGCCGCTACTTCGATGCCCGGCTGTCGCGCGAGTTCGAGACCGCGCGCAAGCATGGCCGCGCGCTGACCATCGCGCTGATCGACCTCGACCACTTCCACGATGTCAACGCCACGCATGGCTACCCGACCGGCGACCATGTGCTGCGCCGCTTCGCCGAGATCGCGCGGCACAGCGTGCGACTGACCGACTGGCTGGCGCGCTACGGCGGCGAGGAGTTCTGCCTGGTGATGCCAGACACCGATCTCGAGACCGGCGCGCGGGTGGCCGAGCGGGTGCGCCGGCAGGTGGCTGGGGCCGAGATCCGCAGCATCGAGCAGCGCAGCGTGCCGCTGACCGCCAGCGTCGGCGTGGCGCAGCTCGACGCCGGCGTCGACAACCCGCTGTCGCTGGTCCAGCGAGCCAGTGCGGCGGTGCTGGCGGCCAAACAGGCCGGGCGCAACCGGCTTGTCATCGGCAGCTGAAGCGCTGCGCCTGAACGTTCCGCCCTAGGGCGATCCCACTACTTTGCTGCGTTGCAGCATAAACCGCTTGCATTCGCGGCCGGGCGCTCTATAGTGGAGTCATGCTGCAGTGCAGCAATGCTGATTCCCAACCCACTTGTCCACGGAGCACACCATGCTGACCCAAGAACAGTTCGCCGCCGCCCAGAAGGCCCAGTTCGACACCCTGGTGGGCCTGACCGCCACCAGCCTCGCAGCGACCGAGAAGCTCGTCGCGCTGAACCTCGAGGCCGCCAAGGCCGCCCTGGCCGACGCCAGCGCCCAGGCGCAGACCATGCTGTCCGCCAAGGACGTGCAGTCGCTGTTCGCGCTGCAGGCCGAGATGTTCCAGCCGTCGCCCGAGAAGGCCAGCGCCTACGGCCGCAAGCTGTACGACATCGTCGCCGGCGTGCAGGGCGAGTTCGGCAAGGTCGCCGAAGCCGGCGCCGCCGACACACAGAAGAAGTTCGTCGCGCTGGTCGAGGCGGCTTCGAAGAACGCCCCGGCTGGCACCGAGAACGCCGTGTCGCTGGCCAAGGCCGCTGTCTCGGCCGCGAACGACGCGTTCGACAGCATGCAGAAGGCCACCAAGCAGGCGGTCGGCGCTGCCGAAGCCAACTTCGCGACGCTGAGCGCTGCGGCCAAGCCGGTCGCCGGCAAGAGCCGCCGCGCCGCCTGAGGCGCGTCTGCACGGGGAGCCATCCATGAGCTCCCTGTCACCTCCGGAGCATGACGGCTCCGGCGCCACGGCCACCCCGCCGTGGCGCAGCCGTTCGTCCGACGTCCACGATGGATGGATCGGCACGCGCGAACTGCCCGGCTACCGCGCCGGCGCAGTGATCGTCCGGCTGGCCGACCTGCCGGGGGTCGACCCGACGCATCTCTACCTCGACGTGCTGCTCCTCGGTGAGGACGGCCGCATCGAGGAGACCCATTCCGGACCGTGCCGCGGCCTGCGCCGCGAGCTGCCGCTCGAGGCGCGCTCGCGCTTCGTGCGCGTGGTCGCCGAGCTGCTGCGCCATGCGCCCGATCGGCAGCGCGGCCTGGCCGGCCTCGGCCCGGCGTTGACTGCCTTGCGCGAGAACGGCATCGAAGGCGCGCAGCTCAGCCTGGCCGTGCAGCAGCTCGACGCGGCCTGCAGCGAACCCGCCCTGGTGGCGAGCCTGGTGCACGTGCTGGTGCTCAGCATGGGCGAAGAAGACGCGATCGTCTCGCTCGACACCCTGCTCGCGCGGCTCGCCCCGCAGGCCCGCGCCGGCGACGCGCTGGCCGACCGGGTCGGCCTGCTGGTGCGCTGCGTCGGCCGGGCGCAGGCCCGGCGGCGGCTGCGCGAGGCCACCGACTTCGATCTGCTGCTCACGCCCGAGTTGCTCGGCTTCTGAGCCCGCGGGGCGGCGTGGAATAGGCCGGCGCGGCGCGCGTACACCCGGGAAGCCGGCGCGGCTTCGTCGCCGGCAACGCGCGGGAGGAGACCCCATGCCCTGGTTCGTGGCCAAACGGGCGATCGTCGCCGAGGGTGGGGTGAACGATCGCCACGAGTACCGCGTATTCAGCGAGGCCGAGATCGAGTCGATCGATCCCGGCTGGGACTGGGCCTCGTTCGCGTTTGCCTCCCGCGAGGAGGCGCAGGCCCACGCCGACGACCAGTTCTGGGACGAACTCGACGACTGACCCGGCGCCGCCCGCTCAGCGTGTGCCGAACTTGGTCTCGAAGCGGATGCCGATCTGGCGCAGCAGCGGCGTCGGCAACTCGCCGCCGGCGCAGACGATCACTGCCTCGTTCGGCAGGTGCTTCGTCCGGCCCTCGTGCTCGATGTCCACGCTGCGCTGCTCGATGCGCCGGACCTTCGACGACAGCATCACCGTGAGGTGGCCGGCGTCGCGCAGCAGTTCGAGCCGTTCGCGGTTCTTCGCCTTGACGCGCGAGAAGGCTTCGCTGCGGTACGACAGCGTGACCGTCGTGTTCGGCTCTTCGGCCAGCGCGATGGCCGCCTCCAGTGCGCTGTCGCCGCCGCCGACCACCAGCACGTGCTGGCCGCGGTACTGCTGCGCGTCGACCAGCCGGTAGACCACCTTCGAGGCCTCCTCGCCCGGCACGTCGAGCTTGCGCGGCGTACCGCGGCGGCCCATTGCCAGCAACACCGAACGCGCCGAGATGCGGCCCTGGTCGGTCTGCACCACGAAGCCGGTGCCGTGGCGCTCGATGCCCGTCAGCCGCTCGCGGAACGACACCTGCAGCCCGGTGCGCTGCACCACGCCCTGCCAGAACTCGAGCAGCTGTTCCTTGCTGACCTCGCCGAACTTCACCTTGCCGACCAGCGCGAGCTGCACCGGCGCAGTCATCGCGATCTTGTTGCGCGGGTAGTGGTAGACGGCGCCGCCGAGCGAGTCTTCCTGCTCGATGATGCGGTAGCGCAGCTTGTGCTGGATCGCGGCGAGGCCGGCCGACAGCCCGGCCGGGCCGCAGCCGACGATCAGCACGTCGATGTCGTGCGAGCCGTCGGCGCGCTTGCGGATCGCGTCCATCGCCTGCCGGCCCTGCTCGGCCGCCTTGCGGATCAGCCCCATGCCGCCGAGTTCGCCGGCGATGTAGATGCCCGGCACGTTGGTCTCGAACTCGGGGCTGACGTGCGGGATGTCGATGCCGCGCTTCTCGCTGCCGAACACCAGCGAGATGCCTTCCACCGGGCAGGCCGACAGGCAGGCGCCGTGGCCGATGCAGGCCGAGCCGTTGATCAGCACCGCCTTGCCGCCGACGATGCCCAGCGCCTCTTCCGGACAGGCCCGCACGCACGAGCCTGAGCCGATGCAGCGCGACGGGTTGATCACCGGGTGCAGCGACGCCGGCTCGGCCAGGCCCGCCTCGAGCGACTGCTTCAGCTCAAGCGCATGCTGCTGCGCAAGGCGGCGCTGGCGGCGCAGGTAGAGCGCGACCGCGATGACGATCGCGGCCAGATAGAGGTACGAGTAGTTCATCCTGCGGCGCGGCGCCGGAGATCCTCAGAAGTCGTAGCGCCCGCCCAGATAGTAGAAGAGCCGGTTGGCCGTCTCGTTGCGGTTCGGCCCGCTGCTCTTGCCGTACTCGCCGCTCAGCTCCGACTCGATCGCCACCTGCTTGAGCACGCGGTAGGTCAGGCGCAGCCCCGGGCTCCAGCGTGTCAGCTTGACGCCGGTGTTGTCGGTCTGCCGGTAGAAGCGCAGCGAGGGCTCGAGCAACAGTTCCTCCGTGACCTGCGAGGAGTTGTTGTAGCTGATCAACTGCCCGCTGTAGCTCAGCGAGCCGGTGCCGGTGAGGCTGTAGCTGGTGCCACGCTGCCAGGAGGCGCTGATCACGTGGGTGTCGCGCGACGAGTACAGGTTGGTGCCGATCAACTGGCCGCCGAGCGCGTAGTTGCGGTTGCGGCCCTGGCCCGAGGGCAGGATGTCGGCCACCGGCTGGATCTCGCCGACGTCGGTCAGGCGGATGTCCGCGCCGACCTGCCAGTTGGCGTTGAACGGCGTCGTCGCGCCGAGCAGGCCCTGGATGGTGTTCGAGGTGGTCGAGCGAACACGCTGGCGCAGCGCGTCGAGCGTGGAGGTCTGCAGCAGCTCCTTCAGGCTCGTCGCCGGCGTCGTCAGGGTCGGGTCCTGGAAGAACAGCGCATTGCCCAGCGACAGCAGCGGCGTCTTGCGGCGGTCGAACAGCACGTTGACCACCGAGTTGTCCTCCATCTGCCAGGTACCCTGCAGCGAGGCGATGTTCACGCCCCGGATCGCCTCGTCGTAGTCGAGGATGCCGTTGGCCGACACGCCGCCGCTGAAGAAGCGCAGCTCGGTGCCGATGGCGCTGCGGTCGGTCTCGCTGTCGATCAGCTGCTTGTTGTAGTACAGGCTGCCGCTGATCTGCGAGGTCAGCGCGTCGGCGTCGATCCACACGCCGTAGAAGCTGCGCTTGCTGTCCAGCAGCTTCTCGGCCGGCACGCCGCCCGCGACGTTGATGCGCCACTTCGGCACGACCGTGTAGGCGGCCTGCACGCCGTCGTAGCGGTTGAGCACGCCGCCGCCGGTGGGCGACTGCCGCCCGAGCCGCACGCTGGTGCCGGCCGACAGCGAGCGGTGCTCGTAGTACAGCGCCGACAGGCGGTTCTTGCTGTCGCTGCTGTCGCGCAGGTCGGCCGAGTAGGCGTCGCGGAACACGAAGCGCATGTCGGTGTCGGCGTCGCGGTAGCGCCAGTTCACGTCGACGTTGGTCAGCAGCAGGCTCTGATCGGTGCCGGACAGCGTGTTGTCGCTGGCCAGCTCGGGCAGGCCGCTGATCGGCGAGTCCTGGAACTCCTGCGTGCGCACCTTCGACGCACCGCCGTAGTAGAACGCGCCCACCGAACCGGCCAGCGTCGACGTCGGCTCGACGCCCGCGGCCGGCTTCGCGGCAGCCACCGGTGCGGCTGCCGCGGCCGGCAGCCGAGCGAGGGCCGCGCGCACGCGCTCGGCGTCGGGCCCGCTCGGGTAGAGCTGCAGGAAGGTCTCGTACTCGGCGCGGGCGCGCACCACGTCGCCGGTCTTCGCGCGGATGTCTCCGGCCAGCGCCTGCGCTTCGCGCGTCGAGGGGTTGGACGGCAGGTTGAGCAGCACGTTGAGCTTGTCCAGCGCCGTCGTGCTGTCCTGCGCGGCATCGGCAGCCTTCGCCGCGGCCAGCAGCGCGGCAGCCTGCGTGGCCACCTCGGCGGCATTGGCCGGGGGCGGCGTGGCGCTGGTGTCGGCGGCCGGGGGGGCGGATGCAGCGGGTGGCGCCGCCACGGCGGCCGCGGGCACGGGCGCCGGCGGGGCGGGCGGCGGCGGTGGCGCCAGGGCGACCAGCGCCGCGTTCGGGAAGCGCTTGAGTAGCAGTTGCCGCGCCGCCTCGGCCTCGACCAGCGTCTCGAAGTAGCCGAGGTTCACCTCGTGCACCGTGCGGCCGTCGACCTGGCGCGCAGCGGTGAACACCTGGTAGCGCTGCAGCGCCGCCGGGATCGGCGTGTCCAGTTGCAGGTTGGCTGAATCCGACTGCTGCAGCGTGATCTGGAAGCCGCTGGTCGGCGCTGCGGCACCCGCCTTGCTCCGCACCGTGGTCGGGATCGCCGTGCCAAGGCCGGCCAGCACCACCTCGATGGTGCGATCGCCGCGCCCTGCGCGCGCCTTGAACGGCACCGCCTTGCTCAGCCGGATCGTCAGCTTGCGGTTGATGTTGTCGCGCGCCGGGCTTTCGTCGCTGACGATGAAGTCCGGCATCGCACCGCCGCCGGCCAGACGCCGTTCGGAGGGCACGAGGTTGGTGTTCTCGCGCCGGTTGACGAGGTCGTAGATCACCTGCACGGAGTCGCCGCTGCGCGCGACCAGCGCGCGGCGGTACTGCACCGGCGCCACGAAGCGCACCTGCAGCACCGCATCGTCGCCGTCGCGGCGGAAGTCGACGTCGTCGATCAGCTGGGCATGGACCGCGGCCGGGGCCACGAGAGCGAAGGGCAGCGCCAGGCGCCGTAGCGAGAGAGTCACGTCAGTCCCATTCCCTGTAGGTGGAGCCCTTGCTGCCCAGCGGCCGGTGGCAGCCCGATTCGGAGCAGTCGATCGCCGGCGGCGTCTTGCGCTCATGCGTGAGCGACTTCTTCTCCATGCTGCCCAGGTAGCTGACGCCGCTCTGGTGGCAGCCCTTGCACCAGCCGGCGCCACCGCCCTGGCTGCCGTTGTGGTTCATCGTCATCGAGCCCCAGCTGGCGGTGCTCGTGTGGCAGGCCCTGCAGTCCATGCTGGCGCCGCCCAGCAGCTGGGTGGCCTCGGGAATGTGGTTGGTCGGCTTGGCCAGCGCGCCGGTGGCGCCCTGCGAGGTGTAGGCGCCGTTGTGGCAGGTCTTGCAGGTGGTGGCGGTGACGACGGCGTGGTTCATCGTCACCGAACTCGCGAAGCTGGTCTGCGAGCGGTGGCAGTTGTCGCACTTGGTCGCTGCGCTGCTGACCGGGATGTGGCCGCTCTGCTTGCCCTTGGCCGCGCTGCCGTTGTGGCAGCTGTCGCAGGTGCCGGTGCCCACCGCGTTGGCGGCGCTGTGGGCGAAGGTCACCGTGCTCCAGGAGGCGGTCGACTTGTGGCAGCCCTCGCAGCTCGTCACGCCGGCGTGGGTGGTGTTGTTCGGCTTGGTGCCCACCGCGTCCGGGTAGCTGCCCGTGTGGCAGGTGGCGCACTGCGTGCTCACCGTGACCGAGCTGTGGAAGCGCGCGCCGCTCCAGGCCGTGTAGCCCTGCCGGTGGCAGCTGTCGCAGTTGGCGATCGCCACGCCGGTCAGGGTCTGGTAGGGGATGTGCGTCGCCGTGCGGCCGTCGGCAGGCGGGTAGGCGCCGCTGTGGCAGCTCGCGCACTGGTTGGTGACGACCACCTGCGTGTGGTTGAACCTGGTCGGCTTCCAGGTGGTGACGCTGTGGCAGTTGATGCAGTTGGTCGCGCCCACCGGCACATGCCGGGCCGATTTGCCTGTTGCCGCACTGCCGTTGTGGCAGCTGCCGCAGTTGGTGGCCGCGGTGAAGGTGGCGTGGTCGACCTTCGCCGAGCTCCACGTCGTCGTGCTCTTGTGGCAGCTCTCGCAGACCGTCACGCCGGCGTGGGTGGCGTTGTTCGGCTTGCCGGTGGCCGGCTGGTAGCTGCCGGTGTGACAGGCGGCGCACTGCGTGCTCACCGACACCGAGCCGTGGAACCTCGCGCCGCTCCAGGCGGTGTAGCCCTGCTTGTGGCAGCTGTCGCAGTTGCTGATCGCGACACCGGACAGCGTCTGGTAGGGGATGTGCGTCGCCGTGCGACCGTCGGCCGGCGGGAATGCGCCGCTGTGGCAGCTCGCGCACTGGTTGGCCACCGTCACCTGCGTGTGGCTGAAGCTCGAGGGGCTCCAGGTCGAGGTGCTGTGGCAGCGCACGCAGTTGGTCGCCCCCACCGGCACGTGGGAGGCGGACTTGCCGGTCGCGGCGCTGCCGTTGTGGCAGCTCGTGCAGTTGGTGGCCGAGGTGAACGTGGCGTGGTCGACCTGGGCCGAGCTCCAGCTCGAGGTCGACTTGTGGCAGTTCTCGCACACCGTCTGGCCAGCGTGGATCGGCGTGTTGGGCTTGCCTTCCGCGCCCGGGTAGCTGCCGGTGTGGCAGGTGCTGCACTGCGCGCGGACCGTCACCGACGCATGCAGCTTGGCACCTCCCCAGCTCGCGAAGCCGCCCTTGTGGCAGCTGTCGCAGTTGCTGATCGCGACACCGGACAGCGTCTGGTAGGGAATGTGCGTGGCCGTGCGGCCATCCGCGGGCGGGAACGCGCCGCTGTGGCAGCTCGCGCACTGGTTGGCCACCGTCACCTGCGTGTGGCTGAAGCTCGAGGGGTTCCAGGTCGAGGTGCTGTGGCAACTCACGCAGTTGGTTGCGCCCACCGGCACGTGCGAGGCGGACTTGCCGGTCGCGGCACTGCCGTTGTGGCAGCTCGTGCAGTTGGTGGCCGAGGTGAACGTGGCGTGGTCGACCTTTGCCGAGTTCCAGTTCGAGGTCGACTTGTGGCAGTTCTCGCACACCGTCTGGCCGGCGTGGATCGGCGTGTTGGGCTTGCCCTCCGCGCCCGGGTAGCTGCCGGTGTGGCAGGTGCTGCACTGCGCGCGGACGGTCACCGACGCGTGCAGCTTGGCACCACCCCAGCTGGCGAAGCCGCCCTTGTGGCAGCTGTCGCAGTTGGTGATCGCCACGCCCGAGAGCGCCTGGTACGGGATGTGGGTCGCGCCGCGCCCGTCGGCCGGCGGGAAGCCGCCGCTGTGGCAGCTCGCGCACTGGTTGGCCACCACCATCTGCGTGTGGTTGAAGCTCGACGGGCGCCACGAGCCACCCGTGCGGTGGCAGGCGTCGCAACTCTGCGCGCCGACCGGCACGTGCGTGGCATTCTTGCCGGTGGCGCGCGAGCCGTTGTGGCAGCTCGCGCAGCTGCCTGGCGTCACGCCGCTGTGGTCGAAGCCCGAGGCCGGCGTCCACGCGCTGGTCCGGTGGCAGCTGTCGCACGAGCCGGTGGTCGCGATGTGGTTGCTGCTCTTGCCCGGCGCTGTCGAGCCGTTGTGGCAACTGCTGCAGCTGCCAGGCGCCACGCCGGTGTGGCTGAACTTCGCGCCGGCATAGGTGCGGGTGTTGTGGCAGGCGTCGCAGGCGAGCTGCGTCGGCACGTGGTTCTGCGTCTTGACGACATTGTTGCGCGACCACAGCGTGCCCGCGGTGTGGCAGCTCGCGCAGTCGCGCGGCGTGCCCTTGAAGATGCCGTTGACGTGGCAGGACTCGCAGCGCTCGTTGGCATGCTGCCCGGTCAGCGCAAAGCCAGTCTTGATGTGCTCGAAGCTGCGCGTCGCCGGCGCGCCCTGCGCCAGGACCGCATCGGCGCAGGCCAGCAGCATCAGCACCAGCCACAGGCGCATCAGTGCCGCCGGCAGCCATCGAAAAGGTGTGCGGTGTGTCATTGCAGCCATCCCATCCATCGCGGCCTGTCGGGCGGCGCGGAACCGCGCAACGTCCGGTTGGAGACCTTCTTCCAGTTGTCGCTCACGTGGCACTGGTCGCAGCGCGCACCGAAGCCGCCGTCGTGAACGTCGTCCTTGCGGTGGCAGGATAGGCAGTCGCTGCCCAGCGCAGCGAAGTCGCGTCCGGCCGGCGCCGGCCGGGTGTGGCAGGCCTCGCAGGCCACCTTGCGGTGCGCGCCGTCGAGCTTGTATTCGCTGCGGCGGTCGTGGTCGAAGTCCCAGATCGCCCAGCTGCGCGCGTTGTGGCAGCTCTCGCACTTCGTGCCGAACACGAGCTTGTGCTTGTCTTCCTTCTTGTGGCAGGCGTAGCACTCGCGCGCCGCATCCTTGTAGCGCGGCGTCAGGTGGCAGTCCTTGCAGGTCACCTTCATGTGCTTGCCGACCAGCGGGTAGCGCGTCTTGTTGTGGTCGTAGCCCGGCACCTTCCAGTCGCGGTCGGTGTGGCAGGACTCGCATTGCCGGCCGAGCTGCGCCTCGTGCTTGTCGTCCTTGCGGTGGCAGGCGTAGCACTCGATCGCCGTCTTGCGGAAGCTCTTCAGGTCCTTGTGGCAGGCGTCGCACTTGAGCTTGGCCGGGGCGTGCGCGTTGCGCAGCTGGAACTTCGTCTTGTCGTGGTCGAAGCGGCCCTTGGTGGTCTTCCAGTCACGCTCGCCATGGCAGTCGCCGCACTTCTCGCCCAGCGTGCCTTCGTGCTTGTCTTCCTTCTTGTGGCAGCCGATGCACTGCTTGGGCGCTTCCTTGAACATCTGGCTCTTGTGGCAGGCGTCGCACTTCGCGTCGGCGTGCTTGCCCAGCAACGGGAAGTCGGTCTTGTCGTGGTCGAACTTGGCCTTCTCCTTCCAGTCGCGCTCGGTGTGGCACGCGCCGCAGTCCTTGCCCAGCGTCTCCTTGTGCTTGTCGTCCTTCTTGTGGCAGCTGTAGCAGTCGGTCGGCGTCTTGACCTTGTAGAGGTGGCCGCTGTGGCAGTCGGCACACTTGGTCTTCACGTGCCTGCCGCGCAGCACGTACTTGGTGTCGGTGTCGTGGTTGAAGGTCGACGGTTTCCACGCCTTCGCGTTGTGGCAGCTGTCGCACTTCTCGCCGTACAGGCCCTTGTGGCCCTTGTTGCCGTCGTCGTCCTTCTTGTGGCAGCCGATGCAGGTGCGCGGCGCGTCCTTGTAGTCGGCCTTGTTCTTGTGACAGTCGCCGCACTTGGTGTCCACGTGCTTGCCCTCGAGGGCGAAGCGCGTCTTCGAGTGGTCGAACTTGGCTTCCTTCCAGTCGTTCTCGGTGTGGCAGTCGGCGCACTTCGGGCCCAGCGACCCCTTGTGCACGTCGTCCTTGCGGTGGCAGGCGTTGCAGTCGCTCGGCGCCGCGCGCCACTTCTTGGCCGGCTCGTGGCACTTGTCGCATTCCGTCTTGACGTGCTTGCCGCGCAGCACGTAGTCGGTCTGCGCGTGGTCGAAGCGCTGCTTGTCGAGCTCGATGATCTTCGCGCCGCGGCCCTTGTGGTCGGTGTGGCACTCGTTGCAGGCCTGCGGCTTGAGCCGGCCGTGGAAGCCGGCCTTGGCCCGCACGTCCTGGCCGACGTCCTTATGGCAGTCCATGCAGAGCCGATCCTGTGCGGCGCGGTCGAAGCGCACGTGGCAGGCCTTGCAGTCGTCCTCGACCTTCACATGGCCCTCGATCACCTTGCCCGGCGACAGCACCGATTCGATCGACTGCGCGGGCGCGATCGCCGGCATCGCGACCGCGGCCCACACCAGCACGAGGCGGGCGAGTCGATCGAGTGCGCCGGTCCATGAGGTCATCCCGCACTCAGTCAGTACATGTGCACCGCGATCACGTGCACCACGGCGCTGATCACGAGGATGTAGACGAAGGGCGTGTGCAGCACGTGCCACAGCGCGAACAGGCGCTCCCATGCGGTGAACTGGGCGACGCTGACCACGCTGGTCAGGTAGCGCCGCACCAGCTTGCGCGCCAGGTAGCGCCGGCGCGCCAGGTCGCTGCGGCTCCAGCCGCGCTGGCGCGCGAGCTGGCGCAGCGGGTGGCGCAACTCGGCGGCACAGCGGAAGTAGACGACCCACATCTGCGCCGGCAGCACGAACACCTGGCGCAGCCAGGTGCTCCAGCCGGGCCGGGCGCCGAGCTGATTCGCAGCGAAGGCCAGCAGCCGCGCCTCGACCTCGGGCGCGAAGTGCAGCCGCGAGCGGGCCTCCGACTCGTCGAGCCCGGCTCGCGACTGAAGCTGCTGCAGACTGTTCTTCTGACCCGACAGGCTGCGGTGCACGCGCAGGTAGATGAAGCGGCCGATCACGCCGCTGCCGGCCACCACCAGCATGCTGTACATCGCCACCGCGGCATTGAGCGAGCCGATGTGGAAGGTGGAGTGCACCAGGATCAGCAGCGGCCCGCCGATGCCCAGCACCATGTGGGCGAGGAACCACCACTTCACCTTGCCGAGCCGGTGCAGCGGGCGCACGTACTTGCGCAGCGGGTAGCTGAACAGCAGCAGCATCAGCGTGCCGCCGGCCACGCCGAGCCAGTAGCCGAGGTCGTCGCCGGCCTTGAACCAGCCCTGGCGCGAGATCCACCAGGCGCCCAACACCAGTGCCGTGATCACCAGATAGACCCAGACGTCGCCCGAGGGCCGTCGCCGCGCGGGCGCTGCGGTGGGAGGGACGGCGGGCGCCGTGGCGTCCAGGGTGCTGCTCATGGGATATGAAATGGCCGGGATCAGGTCAAGGTCATCCTATGGGAATGTTTCCCACATCTTTGCAACATTTCGTGAGGTCGAACCCGAATCCCGGGCCTGCGCGTTGTGGGTGATTGCGCCGTGGGATAGGATCCCATTCAATGTCAGGCAGCGACTCATGAGCCGGCCCCAGCCGGAGCACCGACCGGCCGCGGCGCCGAACGCGGAGACCGCGGCGCTCGCCCTGCGCGAGGCGGCGGTGCTGCTCGCGCCGGTGGCACGCTGGCTGCTGCGCAGCGGCATCTCCTACGGCGCCTTCGCGGGCATGCTCAAGACGGTGTTCGTCGATGCGGCGCGCGCCGAGCTCGAGCGCGGCGGAGTGCAGCCGACCTACTCGGCGCTGAGCGTGCTGTCGGGCGTGCACCGCAAGGACGTGCGCGCGATCGAGGAGGCGCCGCGCAGTCCGGCGTCCGTGCCGCCGCGCGGCGTGCCGCTGTCCTCGCAGGTCTACACGCGCTGGCTGACGGCGCGCCGCTACCGCAGCCGCGACGGCCAGCCGCGCGCGCTGCC